>JBHICS010000001.1:0-13722 GCA_046759685.1 Candidatus Brocadiales bacterium
AACGGTTGCATTCAGCAATGGCCTTGCCAAGCTTACCCCTCGGCTCTAGCGTATCTATACCGATATACCGAACACGCTCACCGGTGGATAGTTCAATGGTGTCACCGTCTATCACCAGCCGGCAGTGTGCGGCCTCGTAGGGCCTGACACCAACGGGTGTGATTATTAACAAGATGAGAAATGCCGTGCATCCTATCGTCCTCGCCATCGATACCCTCTTCCCTGCCATCGCTATCAACTGCGTGTATCTGCATTGGGCATAAACGCACTATAATAAGGATTGTATGTCTCGTAGAGGCAAAATTACCCTATACGTATAATAATGTCAAGTGTAATCTGTATATTTTTTATATACACACTAATGACAAGCTGTTTTTTCGCTAATAATTACGGGTTAGAGGTGCTGAAGGAAGGTGCTATATACCTCTCGTCTTGAGCAGTTCCAGGGCCCTTTGATAGTCCTCTGGAGTGTTGAAGTTCAGGAAGGCCTCACGCCCCCCCTCTATGCTGGCAATTTCTTCCTTTGTAATAACCCTTACCTTTACATCTGGAAAGAAGCTTATCACCCTACCGCTGCCGTTGCCTTCCAACTGCTTCTTTATGGCAGGGATGCAGCCCCTGGAATATATGGCGTGTAAGGGTTCCAGGCCTTGCTCCGTTTCCGGTACGGTGACGTCGTAACCCTCACCCTTCTCCTTCATGTATTTGATAAGCCCAGGGTTTATTAAGGGCATATCACAGGCTATTGCAAACAGGTAGGGGTTTCCTACATTTGTGAGCGCCGTGTATATCCCCCCCAGTGGACCCCGGCCGGGTACGATGTCTGGAATAGCGGGGATGTCCAGGTGCTCGAATCTCTCTGGGGTATTGGTAGAAAGGATAATCTCTTCGAATAGGGGTTTGAGCTTCTTGAGTTGAAATTCTACCGCTGTGAGATTGCCTATCTTCAAGAAGGCCTTATCCTGACCCATCCTGAGGCTTTTTCCACCAGCCATTATAACTGCGCTAACATTTACCAACCCAGCTATTCCCCCTTAGTCTTTAGCTTCTCAATGAGCCAGGCGTTCTCCAGGGCAATGGCCAGTTGTGGGGCTATCTGGGACAATATATTAAAATCCTTCTCGGAGTAGTTTCCTGGTTTCCTGCTCCCAAAATTTATTGCACCTGTAATCTCTCCTTTATATGTCAGGGGATATGCCATCCGTGAGCGGATGCCCTCTTTGAGGAGAATCTTGTCTGACCAGAGCCTGCCTGTCTCTGTATCATTCACAACCACCGGTTTACCCGTGGAGAGGACTTGTTCAAAGAGGCTTCCCTCTCTCCTGAAGCGTGCCCCCTTTTTTAGCTCGTTTGAGACATAGTCCCTCGTTAGCACAAAGGTTAAGAAGAAGGCGTCCTCCTTTTCCCTAAGGCTGGTGATGCTAAGGCGGTCAAAATCTATTATCTTCTTAAGTTCGTTACTAGCAGCGTCAAAGACCTCAGTGAGTAGGCTTGAGGCGATAATGCTGTTAAAGTTATTTATACATTCCTTTTCCTCCAACGTCTTGGCCATAGAATTAAAAGAGTTGGCAAGTTCTCCCAGTTCATCGGTAGTGGTGGCCGTTAACCTTTGTGTGTAGTCACCGAAGGCGATCTTTTTTGTCGCCTCGTTGACGTTAATGATGGGCACAGCAATTCCGCGGCTCACATAAAAGGATACCAACATCAGGACGGCGAACAAAGTGACGATTATGTAACAGAAGTTATTCTTCAATCCTTGTATAACTACATAGGCCTCGTTTACATCGATCTCTGAGATTACACCCCATTGGTACTCAGGTAGCCAATGCCATACCCCTAAGACAGACACCCCTCGATAGTCTGGGTATCCATGGGCATCATAACCCTCTTTGCCCTCGAGACATTCCCCGAGTGCCCTGGTCAACCTACCTGTATTTGGGTCTACCACCTTAAGCTCCAGGGAGGTCCTCTTTTTAATTAGACCCATCTGTCTTATGGTGGGGATAAATCTGGATTCTGTTATCATGTAACCGTCTTTATCCACTAGATAAGTCTCGCCCGTCTTACCCAATTTTACCTTGCGCATCTCGTTGCTCAGGAGCACCAGGTCAACCTGCAGGGCCAACACCCCTTGTATGTTGAACTTTGCGTCACGGATGGGGGCCGAGACAAATAGGGTCGGCACGCCATAGCCTTTCTCGCCAAATTCATCAAGGATGGGAAAGATAGCGGGCTTGACTTGAGAGACGAAGGTCTTTCCCTGCATTGCCTCCTGGAAGTAATCAAACTCTGTCATGTACAGACTTACCAACTCTTTTTCTGTTGAGGCAAAGACCCTTCCGTCACCGTCGCAGATAATCACTTCTTTGTAACCATGGGTATCCCTCACCAGTTCTAACCTTGCCGCCAGGTCTGTGTATCCCTCGCTACCGAGACTTATGTCTCGGAAGCTTCTTATGCAGGAATCGGTAGCCAGAAGAGAGACGTCGTTTCTGCGTTCCTTCATCCAAGATGA
Organism: Candidatus Brocadiales bacterium; assembly: GCA_046759685.1. Classification (GTDB taxonomy): domain Bacteria; phylum Planctomycetota; class Brocadiia; order Brocadiales; family Bathyanammoxibiaceae; genus JBHICS01. The sequence goes on from JBHICS010000001.1 coordinate 2,516, forward strand.
TACAAACTCTCTCTGTTTGTGCCCGACGCCCATAAGATCTTGTATCACCATCTGCTCAAAGGCGCTTTGAACTACTGGCAAGACGACGAGCCTCAACATAAGAATTGGAACTAGTGACCACAGCAGGAATATTACGGTGAGTTTTACTCTTATAGAGTTAAAGAAGGGTTTAGACACTGTACGGCCTCCCTCAGGGAAGATTTTACACTTCTTATGGGTGAAAGCAACTTTATTTCAACAACAAATACGCCCCACCCTTGACTTGTCCTACCATTGAAGCTATCCTTGTGACCTGAAATACATGCTTTTATTTCTTTAAGAAATTCCGCAGGTGGCCGGCATTTATTTTATTGACGCTTGAAATGACCATGACCAAAAAACTCTCCAACAAGTTAATACTTGGTGCTGACGCAGGGGGAACCAACATAAAAACCGTCCTTGTAAACAGCCGGGGGAAGGTCTTCGCAGCAATGAAGCGGCCCACACTGGCCCGGAGGGGCAGGGATGCCGTAATAGAGCGCTTGGTCCTTACGCTAAGAGATACAGTAAAGAAATCAGGTGTCACCATGAGAGATGTTGCAGGAGCGGGTATAGGATTCGCCGGACCATTAGACGCCGGCACGGGCATAGTATTTAACCCGCCGAACCTCCCCGGATGGTCCAATGTGCCGCTTAGGGATATACTAAAACAGAGGTTAAAGATGCCGGTTGCCCTGGATAACGACGCTAATTTAGTCGCTATGGGGGAGTACTGGAAGGGAGCTGGCAGGGGTGCAAAGTGCCTGATATGCCTTACGCTGGGGACCGGCGTAGGTGGAGGGATAATCCTGGGCGGGAGGGTGTGGCATGGTGCAAGTGGCATCGCTGGGGAAATTGGCCATATGACAGTGGTGCGAAACGGCCGCAGATGTGCATGCGGCAACAAGGGTTGCCTTGAAGCCTATGCCTCCTCCAATGGCATGGTATTAAGGATGCAGGAGCTTCTCAAGACAGGAAATGTTCGTAGACACGACAAGGTGACACCAAAAAATATAGAGAGATGGGCACTATCTGGAGACAAGCTGGCCACGAAGGCGATAAAGGATACGGGGGTCATCCTAGGTGTAGCCATTGCTAGCATTGCAAATATGTTAAATCCTGATGTGGTCGTTATAGGAGGTGGGGTGAGCAAAATTGGGGACCCTCTTTTTGACCCTATCCGTGAAGAGGTAGAGAAGAGGGCCTTCACGCAAGCAGTAGAAGGACTAAAGATTGTTAAGGCTGAGCTGGGAGACAATGCTGGTGCCATTGGTGCAGCAAAGGCCCTCATGCTCAGCCTTAATGCCTGAAGGAGTCTATTGTGGTTTTAAAAGGATGTAACGAGTGGTCATGCCCCTCTTGACAAGTAGCAGTAGGCCCTTATCCTTAGCCGACTTCTCTACCACCTGCCAAAATTCCTGCATGTTGTGTATTCTTTCCCTGTTTACTTCCTTTATCAGGTCTCCCGGCTGTATGCCAGCCATTTGGGCCTCACCGCCTGGTACCACATCCGTGATTACCACGCCACCCACTTCATCTTCGTAGCCGAAACGCCGAGCCAGTTCAGGGGTCAGGTTTTCAAGTGACATACCGTAGTCCCTTGAAGGTGGTACAGCACCACCAGGACCTCGTGCAAAGAGCTCAGCGGGCTGTTCTCCAATGGCGATGGTGAGTTGTTGAGGCTTGTTTTCACGAAGTACTTTCACTGATGCCTTCGTGCCTACGGCTGTCCGTGCAACCAAGTTCCTTAGGTGGTTTATGTCCTCAACCGTCTTTCCCTCAAATTCAAGAATCACGTCCCCACGTTGCATGCCACCTTTCTCTGCGGGGCTGTCATGGGTGACGTCACTTACTAGTACACCTTCCGCGCTGGGCAGGCCAAACGACTCGGCCAGTTCCTCGGTAATATCCTGGATAGCTACACCCAGCCATCCCCTAACAACCTTCTTATGGGCAATGAGGCTCTCCATAACGCTCTTTGCCATATTTACAGGGATGGCAAAGCCCACACCCATGTATCCTCCGGTTCTTGTAAATATTGCAGTATTTACACCAATTACCTCCCCTTTTAGGTTTACCAGGGGTCCGCCGCTATTTCCCGGGTTAATAGCAGCATCGGTTTGTATAAAGTCTTCATAGTCTGCAATGCCTACATTGGCACGGCCCGTCGCGCTAATAATGCCGGCGGTTACAGTCTGGGTAAGCCCAAATGGGTTACCAACTGCAAGTGCCCAGTCACCAACCTTGACGACATCTGAGTCGCCTAATCTCGCGACTGGAAACCCATCGCCCTCTATCTTTATCACTGCGACGTCTGTCGGGGGGTCAGTACCAATAACCTCTGCCTTAATCTCCTTCTTCTTCCCAGGCATGATTACGTATATTTCGTCTGCATCTTGAACCACGTGGTTATTGGTGAGTATATATCCCCTTGAGTCAACGATTACTCCTGAACCGAAGCCCTGCTGCCTAAACTCCTTGGGCAAGCGGCCGCGAAAGAAGCGGTCAAAGAACTCATCCCCAAAGGGAAAGCCTCTGCCAGGGGGATGAAACTGTTCAAACTCCTGTGCCTTCATTATCTTAACAGCCTTAACGTGGACGACAGATGGTTTTACGTAGTCTGCAACTTCACCAAATAGTTTCTGAAATTGCTGGGCGCTCTCCTGTAACCTCTCTATCTCTGCGGTGGAACGCTCCGCCAGAACGGACTCTGTTTTGAAAATTGGCGCTCCAGAGATGAAAATCACAAGAAATGCTGCGCTAAGCAATAAAGTATGCAGCCTCTTTGTGCAATTATGCATTGTTTTCTCCTCGGTAAACTTGGACAAACTCCACTTATTCAAATATCTTAACAAATATTTCCAGAAATGTATATAGGGTTGATTGCAACTTTTATAAAGCCGCCCTTTTAGCCTCCAGCATCTCCTTGACCTTCATTAGTCTTGAGATATGAAAACGCTCCATTTCATCAAGCCTCGCCTTTATATATTTTATGGACTCCTTTAGCTCCGGGATAAGGATATATTCCAGGGCATTTACCCTGCGCCTGGTCCCTTCTACTTCCCTTGCCAGTAACCAAACGGAATGCTCCAATTCAGCAAGCCTCAGTATCCTGGGAAGATAGTCCCTGAGTCTGGATATGGCCGTGTCGAGGTTACTGGCAGTGTCAAGAAGGCTGTAGAGTGATACAGGTGGCAAGGATGCCTTATAACTAGGCAGCGTAACGTTTAGTACGCGCCTGTATCTCAGGTCAATATCTATCGGGTCCCCGGACTGTTCTAGGGCCCCAGCAACGGCCTCTTTGGGTGAGGCAAACCTTGCTAGGACGAACGGCCTGAGCAAATCTGGCAACTCCCTGTCAACGGCCTTGCGCATGTCCCTGTAATCTCGTGATACATGTAGAAATTCCTTCACAAGACCCTCTAGCTTATCCTTTACCATCCTGTGGCCCCTCACGGCCAGGGCATATCTACGCCTGAGCCTCAAGAGTTCCATCCTGTTAGGGTTGACCTTTAATCTCACCCCTTTTTCTCCCCGTAGTATTTGTCCAGGTTTTCGGGGCTTATCCTCTTCAGTTCCTTTCTTGGTAACAATCCCAAGAGCCTCCAGCCTATACCGAGTGTATCCTCGATGGGCCTGTTCTCCTCCTCTCCCTGCTGTATGAACTCACTATCAAATCTGTCTGAAAAGTCTACAAAAGACTGGTCGAGTGGGCTCAATGCACCCTCCCCAAGGATGATTGCCAACTCCTTTGCTGTCTTACCCCTGGCGTAAGATGCGTAAAGCTGGTTGGAAATATCCGAATGGTCTTCCCTGGTTCTACCCTTCCCGATGCCCTTATCTTTTAGGCGTGACAGTGAGGGCAGGATGTCTATGGGAGGGTAGATGCCCTGAAGGTGTAGGCCCCTTGAGAGTATTATTTGCCCCTCCGTTATATAGCCCGTCAGGTCCGGCACGGGGTGGGTTTTATCGTCTTCCGGCATGCTCAGGATAGGTATCTGTGTAATAGAACCCCTCTTGCCCTTAATTCTGCCGGCCCTCTCGTAAATGGTAGCCAGGTCTGTGTAAAGGTAGCCCGGGTAACCCCTCCTGCCAGGGACCTCTTTGCGCGCTGCAGAAACCTCCCTTAACGCCTCGCAGTAATTGGTCATGTCGGTAAGTATTACCAGGACATGCATCTCCAGCTCATACGCCAGATACTCGGCCACTGTCAGCGCCATCCTGGGTACAGCGAGGCGCTCTATCGGCGGGTCTTCCGCCAGGTTTATAAAGATAACAGACCTTTCTATGGCCCTGGTCCTCTGGAAGTCAGAGATAAAGTAGTTCGCCTCCTCAAATGTTATGCCCATGGCCGCAAAGACCACTGCGAAGCCCTCGGCGGAGCCGGTAACTTGTGCCTGGCGGGCAATCTGAGCGGCAAGTCTGGCATGGGGAAGGCCCGAGCCTGAGAATATTGGAAGTTTTTGTCCCCTTACAAGGGTGTTGAGGCCATCTATCGAAGAGATACCGGTCTGTATAAATTCACTCGGATAGTCTCGTGCATAGGGGTTTATGGGATTGCCGTTTATGTTCAGTCTCTTATCGGGAATAACGTTCGGACCGTCATCTATGGTGCGGCCTGCTCCATTAAAGACCCTGCCCACGACGTCTGTGGAAACACCAATCTCCAGGCCCTTGCCAAGGAACTTTACCCTAACGTTATCCCTACCTAATCCTAGAGTACCCTCAAATACCTGTATCAGCACGCAAGAATCCGCTATCTCAAGTACCCTGCCCCGCCTCATCTGGCCGTCATCGAGTTTTACTTCGGTAAGCTCCCCATACGTAACACCTTCCACACGCTCAACCAGCATTAAGGGCCCAAAGATATCCTTTACTGTAAGATATTCCTTAAATACCAACCCCGCTCCCCTCTATAAGTTCGCCTATCTGCCCTTCAATGTTTTTCTCCATCTGCTTGAAGGTCTCAAAGTCGCCCTCGGTCGCCAGCCGCAGGTTGGAGATATTGTCTTTAACGGGAATCTCCATTATAGGTAAGAGTTCAACGCCCTTATCCAGCGCCTCCTGCGCCTTGGAGTAAAACCACAGGATGGTGTTCAGCATGTGAAACTGTTTCTCAAGTGAGGTATAGGTGTCCAGCTCATGGTAGGCGTTCTGGTGCAGAAAGTCCTCTCTTATCATCTTCGCTATTTCCATAACGAGTTTATCCTCTGGAGAAAGGGCCTCTACACCAACCAGTCTGACCAATTCCTCAAGCTCCGATTCCCTTTGCAGCACACGCAGGGCCCTCTGCCTGTTCTCATTCCATCCTGGTCCTATCTTATCGGCGGCAAATTCCTCGAGCATGTGCTGGTACAGTGAGTAGCTGGTGAGCCAGTTTACAGCGGGGAAATGTCGCTGGGAGGCGAGCCTATCGTCTAGGCTCCAAAATACCTTCACAGTCCTGAGAGTGGCCTGGGTTACAGGTTCGGAGAGGTCCCCCCCAGGTGGTGAGACAGCACCTATAATGCTCAGGCTTGCTTTCCCTCCCTCTCTACCCTGAGCATCCAAACCGAGACATACAACGTTTCCAGACCTCTCGTAGAAGCTGGCGAGCCTGCTACCTAGATATGTTGGAAAGCCCTCTTCCCCAGGCATCTCCTCCAACCTGCAGGAGATCTCCCTCATGGCCTCAGCCCAGCGTGAGGTGGAATCTGCCATAAGGGCAACGCTGTAGCCCATGTCTCTATAATATTCCGCTATTGTAATGCCAGTAAAGATGGAGGCCTCCCTGGCTGCAACCGGCATGTTGGATGTGTTTGCTACCAGCACGGTGCGTTCCATGAGCGGTTCGTTGCTCTTGGGGTCTTTTAGTTTAGGAAAGGAGAGGAGTACGTCGGCCATCTCGTTACCGCGCTCACCGCAGCCAACGTAGACTATAATATCCGCATCTGACCATTTGGCCAGTTGGTGTTGTATCACTGTCTTTCCGCTACCAAATGGTCCGGGCACACACGATGTGCCACCCTTTGCTACAGGGAAAAATGTGTCTATAACCCTCTGCCCCGTGACCAGCGGCTCTACAGGTGGTAGTTTCTTGGCTACCGGCCTTGGTTGCCGTACCGGCCACTTTTGAAGCATCTTTACCTCTACCCTGCCCACAGGCGTCTCTAACTCTGCCACTACATCCTCCAGGGTATGGGCATCCTCTGCTATGTTAATTATCTTGCCCTCAACCCCGTGCGGGACCATTATCCTGTGCTCAACAAGCACCGTCTCCCTAACGGTACCTATGACGTCTCCCGGCCTTACAACATCTCCCACGCCTCTGGTAGGGACGAAGTGCCACTTCTTTGTCCTGTCCAGTGGCGAATATTCAGCACCCCGGACTATATATGAACCTAAGCGAGACGATATCACGTCCAGAGGTCTTTGGATGCCATCAAAGATAGAGCTGATGAGGCCCGGGCCGAGTTCTACACCAAGTGGTTCTCCTTTGGGGTAGACCGGCTGGCCAGGGCCGATACCCTCTGTCTCCTCATATACCTGGATGGAGTATTCATCTGAACGTATCTCGACCACCTCTCCCAGCAGCCTTTGCTCCCCCACCCGCACCATGTCGTATATATTGGTGCCGGTAAGTCCCCTGGCCACTACCAATGGGCCTGACACCTTGATTATAGTCCCTTCCTTCAACCTCGGCCTCCCTCAAGTATGTCTACACCGATGGCCCTCTTAACCACTTTGCTCGTCTCCGCGATGCTGGTACCAATACTGCCAAGATGGGAGGGGATGACCACGATGGGTACGCGCACCCTCTCTCTAAAGGTTGAGACTACCTCTGGCTGCCCTGCTACAATATCCTCACTTACTACTATCAGGTAGACCGTAGGGTCTTGGACCACCCTCTCCAGGACCCTTTCAAGCTCCTCTTTGGAGTCGGCATGCTCGAGGCCCATACCCAGCGCCTTAAAGGGCAATATCTTGTCACGCTCCCCTATGACCACGGCCCTGTACACAGTTATATGTATGTCCTCCGCAGCATGCCTTCGATGACCTGCGGGCTCAGTTTATTGATTTTGCCGCCTATTAACAGCCTTAGGTTGAAGAGTTCGGTGGTAAGCCCTGCAAGGTATCCAAAAACCCTTTCTGGCCCAAAAACCATGTAACGTGCCGGTTCCAACCTCTCCATCAAATAGTCGCTGGCGTGTCTCTCATATCTTGACAATAGGTCCTTCCTGTTGCCAGTAATAATTCCCTCCACGACCCTTTCTGGTACAATTTCGAGAAGGGCTTCTTTCCAGTGTCTAGGTGGACCCGACAAAAACCTCTCGAAGAACTCGTCCCCTTTGAAGAACCACAATGCGGCCACTTCATGTCCTGCCGGTACCCTTTGAAGCATCAATATTCCCTTGAGCCTTAAATAATCCCTTACGTATCCCTGTATTAGCTCGGACCTCATCTCGGCTACAAGTACAGGTAGGTTATATAGCAGATGCCCATCGAGGACAACATCAATGAGGCCGGGGGTAACGGCTTTGGCTTCTTTATCTTTTGCGTGGGATTTGAGCGTGGATACGGCCTCTTCATACACCCTGGGCAGTGGTGGTTTTTTGCCCTCCCACAGGTCTCCCCACACATCATCTCCTACAGGGCTGGGAAACCGTTTCGTGGGACGTAGTCCATGAATATTTTCCTTGAGAAAGCTCTTCAGATTCATGAAGTCATAAGGAAGCTGGAAGAAGTCACAAACGACCGGTGAGGGTGAAAATCTTTTTATCTCCTGTATAAGTGAAAGAGAACGTCTATTTATTATGTCTTCAAAATCTGTGATGTCATCTGTAGTATGGAAATACTCCCTTAAAGAGGAATCCCTTATACAGGAGAGCATGTCTTCGCGTCTTTCCAAATATATAAATTTTTTAAAAAAGTCGGCGCTGAGGAGTGCAGTCTCGAGGGCATTTACCCTACCTGAGATATAGCACCACTGGGATGGGTCTCTTCCTTCCACTTTTGATACCATGTCTGTGGCAGGTTTTACTTGCATTTTATTAACGTAGGGACAGACCTTCAGGTCTGTCCAAAAACGGACAGGGACAAACCCTGTCCCTACAAAAAATAATCTTGCGTAGGGACAACCTTTATGGTTGTCCGCAAGTGGTGAGTCAAGACGCACCCTACAAAACTATCTATTAGATACGTAGGGGCACGTTGTCCGCCTGAGGCGGATGCCCCTACCATCTTCCCTAACATCAGGGTTTCTTATTTATTATTTGCCGAACAGCTTCTCTGCCACCTCTGAGATCAGCTCTTCGCGCAGATGATCGAGTACGCACTCCAGGCTTCGGTCAATTTCGAAGTTCTTCGTCTTCAAGACAAAACCGCCTTTTATGTTTGCTGCAGAAGTCGCCAGGAAGAAGAGGTCCTTCTTGCGGGACTCGTTTGCCCTCCTTACCAGCTCTGGCCCTATACTTCTTAGGTCTCTGTTAGAGAGCTCAAGTTCTACTTTTTCATCTATGCTCAGCCTATCCAACCATCCCCCTAAAAGTGCCAGGTATTCTTCCCTGGTCAGGGAGAGTACACCGTCTATCGCCTCTTTGAAAAGACGGTCAATTACCCCGTTCTTTAATTCTAGAATCTGCTGGTCATAGCGGACTTTTAGGAGGGAGAGTGTCTTTTCCTTTTCTTTCTGTAACTCTTTGTGCAAGGTCTCAAGCCTTTTCTCAAAGCCTTCCTTCAACAGCAGTTTTTCTCTACCGAGCTTCCGTGCGAGGCCATTCTGTGCGGCCCCAACCAACCTTTCGGCTTCTTTGTTGGCATCCTCGAATATCTGGGTCTTTATTCTTTCTAGGGACATGGCCTTTAGTGGGGAATAGTCTCTGGTGTTACAAAGGTCAGGCCACCTATCTTCGTGAGCCACATTATCATGAGAATGGCGGCTAGGAGGGCGACCACGGCATATGTCTCTACCAGGGCGGGCATGAGGATTGCCCGGCCTGCCTCCTCCGGCCTTTTGGCCGTTAGATTTATGGCCGCTGCAGCGGCCTCTCCCTGCCATATGGCACTCCTCCACAGAACCACTCCCATAGAGAGACCAGTAAAGAAGAGCCCCATCCCTGCTACGGGGGTCACACTTATAGTACTCTCGATGAGCCCTATCCTCATGGCGATGGTAATAGCACAGATAAAGCCGTAAAAACCCTGGGTGCCGGGCATGGCCATTAGCACAAGGAGCCTCCCGAATAGCTCTGGTTTCTCGGATAGGACACCTGCCGCCTGGGCAACAGCAGTTCGAATGCCCCTGGCCGAGCCCATGCCCCCAAACATTACCGCCAGCATCGCCCCCGCACCTGCCCAACCCAGACCCGTTTCTAAGAAATGAACTTTTAGGAATTCTTCCATAGGTTTAGACCTCTTTTTATTCGACTATCTGGACCCTATCTGAGTGGAACCCAAATGGTCTGAAACGGATTGCACCTGCCTCATAAAATCTCCCAAAGAATTCCAGCATTATAAGTCTTGCCGGATGTACAAATGAACCAATTATACATATGGCAAAGTTCAGTAAATGACCGACAATCAGGGCCAGTATGAAGAATATAGCCCCGGCCGAACCTACCAGGGCCGCTATGATGTTAAAGGACATTGCTATGATGCTGGTAGTAAGCCCCAGTGCCAACAGCCTTGAATAGGATAAAATGTCACCTACGAATGCAGTAGAACCATACGTGCCAAGGATACCGTAGATGCTGACTAATCCGGTAATCACCTTGGCCGCTATGCCCTTCTGCCTTCTGCCCTGAGTAGCCACCAAGCCAATAGCACCCAGGATGGTCATAACCTTTCCTATCCTCAGTGCTTCTGGCGGCATTGTGATAAAGACATGGCCAATTAGTATGACCAAACCGGGAAAGAATATCAGCCACAGGCCACCGTCCAGTAGTGCGTCCAGGGGCCTGCCTACCCTATACTCACGATACATCCTAAGGCTAAGGGCATAGAATTGGTTAAGTATCCCAAGCCCCAGTACAAAAACCAGCGCAACGAGGACATTGGAAAGCGGGTCAAATATGCTTAGTGTTTCTTTGAGGCGGAGTAGGAGATTGCCCTCGCCCAGGTATTCAGGTTTATAGAGGTCGCCTGCCCAGCCACCCATTAATGCACCACAAAATGCAGTACTCACCCCGGCATAGAAAAAGAGGCAGAAGAAATTCCTGAGACCTGGATTTAGCCTATACAGCCGCATCAAATAATAAGAAAGCCCCATCAACATAGCACCATATATGACATCACTAAAACATATGCCGAAGAATAGAAGAAAATTTAGGACGATGTAGGGCGTGGGATCGAAGGTAAAATAATTGGGCAGTCCGAACATATTCGTGAGTAGCTGTACGGGTCGGAATAAGGGATTAAGTGTGAGCGATACGGGCACCTCCTCCTTCGGGGACGGGTCCTTGTAGATAGTTGCATATTGAGGGAACTCACTCTTGAGCATGTCCTCGAGTTGGGTGACGTCACTCGTCCGTATGTATCCAGTTATTAATAGGAGTTTTTTCGACCTGGCAAAATTCGTTTCGAGGTTCCGTCTTTCTCTCTCGCTTTCCCAGTATCCAAGAAGGACCACGGCCCTCTGTTGGTGCAAACCAGCCAATTGTAGCATCCTGGCACGCAGCGTTTCTTGCCTCTCCAGTAATGCATGCTCTTGCCTCTCTAATTCTGAACCCCTTTCTTCGGCCCTACCGGGTAGGTCTGGAACGGCCAACTCCTGAAATCCATGAGAGGTAAGCAGTGTTGTAGCCCTCTCTTCGTCCTTTGGCAGATATACCACCAAAACCCTTCTCAGTTTTTTATCGTCAGGAGTTATATCCTGCCATGTAAAAAGCTCCTTAGCTCGTGGGTTTAGTGTGAGCTTCTGCCAGCTCTCCTTAGAAAAGACACCAAGCTTGATGGTAACCTTACGAACAGCTTTTAATTCCGAAAGTGCCCATGGCAGCCCGTACAGGCCCCTTAAGGAATCTTTCTCCTGACGGACGTCCTTAAGCTCCCTCTCAACGGCCCCTTGCTCGTCGTATAGGGTCTTACAATCATGATAGACCTCATTTATCCGGAAGGAGGAGATAATGTCCACGAGCTCATCTTTCTTTACCTGTACCGGCACGGGGAACAGGCCCTCTAGAAAGGACTTTTTGGGGGTCAAGTGCGGCGCT
>JBHICS010000002.1:0-13565 GCA_046759685.1 Candidatus Brocadiales bacterium
GCCTGTTACCTCCATTACTATCCGCTCGCTGCGGTCGGTGAGCTTGTTATTTGTGGAGCGCAAGTCTACCATCAGATTTCCGTATACACGCCCGGTCTTTATCATGACGGCAGTCGTTAATGTATTCAGGACGAGCTTTGTGGCTGTGCCCGCCTTCATCCGTGTGGAACCTGTAATTACCTCTGGCCCGGTGACGGGCCTTATTACGACGTCAACGGCCGTCTCCGGTTTGGTGTTGGGGTTGCAGGTAAGGAAGACAGTCCTTGCCCCTATCTTCTTTGCTGTGTTTATAGCGGACTGAACAAATGGGGTGGTGCCTCCAGCCGCAATCCCAACCACCGTATCGGTCTTCCTTACCCCTGCCCGGTGGATGGCCCTTTTACCCTCCAAGCGGCTGTCTTCGGCTCCTTCGACGGAGCGGAATACAGCATTCTTGCCCCCTGCTATTATGCCCTGTACCAGCCCAGGTGGCGTACCAAAGGTCGGGGGCATCTCGGATGCGTCCAGTATGCCCAGTCGACCGCTTGTGCCGGCCCCGACGTAGAACAAGCGGCCTCCGCTCCTGAACGACTTTACTATCAGCCACACCGCACGAGCAATGTTCTTGCGCTCCTTGTGTACGGCTCGGGCCACCTTTGCGTCCTCTTCGTTGATTATGTTTACTATCTCCAGGATGCCCTTAGAATCTATATCCTGTGTCCTGGGGTTTCTCCTCTCTGTTAATAATCTCGAGCGGTCAACGACACGCCGCACTCTGGAGAAGATGTTTCTAAGTTTTTTCATCTTGGGCATGGTTTCTCCCTAAAACCGCTTTAGTAAGGGCATCCGCCTAAGGCGGACAACGTGCCCCTACCGCCTATGTATGATGTCTTTCCAGTTCCTTCCCGGTACGACCTTCCCAAGAACTACCCTTTCCTCTGCTCCTGTGGCGCAGGGGATGTTTCCTGGGTTTCCACAAATAGTCTCATTGGCAAGCACGGCGAAACTGAGCGGCTCCTTGGCCTGTGAGGGTATGCCAAAATCGTCTACCGTGCGCACGGAGATTTTCCCCAAAAATTCCTTAAGGAATCTTACCAAGGTTTGATTCTTGCTCCCGCCACCGCATAGTATAGCCTCTGATATCTCATACTGGGGCATTATAAACCTCTTATAACCCTCTGCGATTGACCTTGCCGTAAAGGCGGTCACCGTGGCCAGTATGGAGTAATCATCGCATGAGAGTGCCCTTGCTTCATTATATAATGCATCGGTGAATTGCGCCCCGAAATCCTCTCTTCCTGTGCTCTTGGGTAAAGTCTTTGCCAGATACTGGTGGCCCATTAGCCTTGAAAGGAGGGCTACGTTTACCTCGCCCTTTTCAGCCAGTTTGCCGCCCCCGTCATAGTCGTGTTCACCCTGGGTAATTATCTGGGTGATGCTGTCCATTATCATGTTGCCCGGGCCCGTGTCAAAGGCGATTATGCCGTCCATGGTACTGCCTTGCGGAAGGAAGGTGACGTTTGCGATGCCGCCGATATTTTGTATGGCCCTAGAGGTTGTGGGGTGCCTGAACAAGAGGTAGTCTACATACGGGACGAGCGGTGCACCGCTGCCACCGGCGGCAACGTCACGCATCCTGAAATCTGCCACAGTGGTTATGCCCGTTTCCTGGGCTATGACGGAGGGCTCTCCTATCTGTAGGGTGAAGGAGGCGCCTTTGCCGTGCACTTCGTTAGGGTTGTTAGAGGACTCTTCCTGATGTGGGTACGGTCTGTTTAGGACGGTGTGGGCATGCGAATTTGTAGGGGCACGTTGCAACGTGCCCCTACCTAAAGATTGCGGTCTGTGAATGACGGTATGTCCGTGAGAACCGATTAGGTCTATCTCTTTTAATGGAACGCCTGCCTTTCGGGCTATATCTATTGCAGCGCGGGCAAAGCTCTTGCCTAAAAGGACGTTTAATCTCGCTATGTCTTCTACTGACGACTGTGGTGTATTCGTTAGACTGAGTATGATCTCCTTCAGGGACCTTTCATAGGGATACGTCTCATGGGACCGGAGTTTTACTCGGGTATCCAGGTAGTTTCCTGTTATCTCCACCAGACAGGCAGATACGCCGTCCGATGACGTTCCGGACATGATGCCAATCACATTATGCTTGGTCCTTGGTTTTGAGGTCATTGGCAATGATGTGTTTTGTGACAAAGTTAAACAAACTATTAGACTATCAGCATGGCGTCGCCGTAGCTGTAGAACCTATATCCTTTCTTTTTTGCCTCTTCATAGGCATCTAGGATTTTGTCTCTGTCTGCAAAGGCGGACACAAGCACCAACAACGTTGTCTTGGGCAGGTGGAAATTGGTAAGTAGCATGTCTACCATCTTGAACCTGTAAGGAGGATAAATAAACAGGTCAGTCCAACCCTTGGAGGCCTTGAGCCTGCCCTCGTGTGTAAGGGTCTCAAGGACACGGCAGCATGTTGAGCCGACGGCAACAACCCTGCCACCGCGATCTCGCACGTCGTTTAACCTGCGTGCAGCATCTGTGCCCAGTTCATAGTACTCCTTCTCCATCTTGTGACGAGTGATGACGGAAGACCTTACAGGCGTGAATGTGCCTAGACTCACGTGGAGGGTAATATTGATAATCGCAACCCCAATTCGAGCAATCTCTTCTAAAAGTTGTTGTGTAAAGTGGAGTCCCGCTGTGGGTGCTGCAATAGAGCCGGGTTTGGAGGCAAAGACAGACTGGTATCGCTCCCTGTCTTCAGGCGAAAAGGGGTCGTTCTTGATGGGGCGGTTTATGTATGGGGGCAGTGGCATCTTGCCGAACTTATCTAGTATCTTCCACACGGTTTGGTCAGACCCAAAGCCCATAACCCATTCCCTGGCCGATAGCCTCTCCAATAGTGTTCCTGCCAGCGGCCCACCATCAAACTGAATCTCTTCTCCTATGACGGGCTTCCCCCTTGTCTCAAGTAGCACTCTCCACCTTCCAACGTCCAGCTTTTCCACCAACAAGACCTTTACGCTGCCACCTGTTATTCTGCTACCGATTAGTCTGGCAGGTATGACCTTGGAGTTGTTCAGTACGATTGCGTCTCCCTGCCGGAGGTAATGTACTATATCTGGGAAGCTCCGATGTTCAATCTCCCCTCCTGCACGGTGAAGTACCAGGAGCCTTGAGGCGTCTCTCTTGGGCAGTGGGTGCTGTGCCACAAGCTCCTTGTTCAGGGTATAGTCATAGAGGGCAGTGGTGTATTCCCTATGCATGTTACTTCCTATTGTATTGTTTTGCCTTGCTATGGGCAAATCACGTTAAAAGTTTTTAGAAAATTTTGTTGAAAACAATGCCATATGTTGTATAGTGTGTTTCAATTTGTCAAAATGTGGAAGAGACCTAAAAAATCTGAAAGAAAGTACTTGACTATCTCGCAAACGACAATAAACTTCTGGTGGTTGAAAGTGGTAGAAAGTGGTTTAATGTCCCATAAAGAACAATCATGTTTAGTGGCAACTACAGGCACGTGGTGGATGAAAAAAACCGGGTTGCTGTTCCCTCGGCTCTCAGGGACTGTATTTCCGAGAAGAGAGACGGCAAAGGATTCTACATTACCCGTGGACTGGAGGGCTGTCTGTTCATGTTTCCTCCCAGACTTTGGGACGACTTTGTGACCAACAACATAAGGAAGCTTCCTTTCACCAGCGCAAGACGCAACTTCGAGCGCGCCTTCATTGCTCACGCCTTTAAGATTTCAAGTGACCCACAGGGGAGGATAGTAATCCCACAGGCCCTCAAGGAGTACGCCGGTTTGGAGAGGGATGTGATACTTGTGGGTGCACCAGACAGGATAGAGATTTGGGATAACAACAAGTGGCAGGCCATAGACGAGGATAATACAAAGAACCTGGATAAATTGGCAGAAGATTTACACAAGGGAGGTCAGTAAACAGTTTCATGAAGTCAGGGGTGCCTCCTCATCAACCGGTAATGGTAGAGGAGGTGCTTGAGTGGTTGGGACCAAGACCTGGTCAGGTGATATTGGACTGTACGGTAGGTGTAGGGGGTCACGCCTTAGCGATATTGAAGGAGTTAGGTCCGAGGGGGCTTCTAATTGGTGTGGACAAGGATGAAGAGGCGTTAGAGATGGCAAAGAGGTTTCTTGCTCCTTTTGCTAAAAACGTTCGGCTTTTTCATGCCGACTACCGGGAGGTGGAGTCCATTTTGGAGGAAGCCGGTGTAAAGGGGGGTAGGGTTGACGGTATGTTTCTCGATCTTGGGGCATCGTCCCTTCAGATCGACTCTCCTGGGCGTGGGTTTAGCTTTCGAGAGGAGGGTCCCCTGGACATGAGGATGGACCGCTCTGGGAAGGTTACAGCGGCAAGCCTTCTAAGGAAGTTGTCTGAGAAGGAACTGGCAGATGTCTTTAAGGAGCTTGGCGAGGAAAGATGGTCAAGGAGGATAGCCAGGGCGATAAAGAGAGGTGCGCCGATTAAGACTACTACGCAGCTGGCAAGTCTAATCGAAAGGGCTGTCCCGGGTAGGAGGGGCAGGATTCATCCTGCTACCAGGGTCTTTCAGGCACTTCGTATCGCTGTGAATCGCGAGCTTGAGAGCCTAAAGGCGTTTCTCAATACCTGCTATAGGTTTCAGAGGTCTGGCGGTCGCACTGTTGCAATCAGTTTTCATTCCCTGGAGGATCGCATAGTAAAGCACGCCTTTCTGGAAGGTTCTCGTGAAGGTATCTACCGTCTCCTTACTAAGAAACCAGTTCGTCCCTCTAGCGAAGAGGTCTACAAGAATATTCGCTCTAGGAGCGCAAAATTAAGGGCGGTGGAAAGGCTTTAAGATATGGCGGTAGTTCGTATCGTGATCCTTATATTTGTTACTACCGGAATGGCGATGGCCGTACTGTGGCACGCCAGGCAGACAGTAAGTGTTGGGTATAGGATAACTGCGTTGGAGAAGAAAAAGGCCGTACTGGAAGAGAGGAACCGCATGCTGGAGGGCCAGATAAGCGCGCTAAAATCTCCTAAAAATATATTGAAGAACCTTGATGAGATGAATGTCGGACTCCTACCCCCTGGAGAAGAGGGTAGTTGATTTAGAACGTCTCGTTGTTAAGCACAGGAGCGGAAAGGGTGGTGAAGAAAACTAATGTACGCTAAGACGACGGTTGCAATGGGCGTTCGGTGTCCAAACTGCGAGAACAAGGATTTCTCCTTTGCTGGAGTGCAATACGGCTACGGCTTTGTGCCGGACATGGAACTTTGGACCTGTATAAGGTGTGGCAGCACCTTCAGTAAGGTCACGATGGAAGTATTCTCTGGTACCGCAGATGAACTATAAGAAATTCTCCGAGAATGCAAAACTGTTTGGTTTTCCTGCTACAGAAAAGCATTACGAAGACGCAGAGGTCTTTGTTAAGGAGTTTAATGCAGAGCTCGAGGAGGCTGCAGAGGCATATCTGGATAACACATTGGCCAAAGCCTGTCCAGCCCTTTTGGCAGAAGCGATTTCAAAGATGTATGATGATCCACGGGATGGTGTGAACTACATGGACGGCATATTGACATATGCATTTATGTCTGGGTTTCTTGCGGGTAAGGGCCGTTTCGAGGAGATTGAGACCTTTAAGATTAAGCAGCTTGTGGAGAATGGCGATACTTAGGTAACACACAGATGGCAAGGTCTGAGGAGGCGGACTGTTTGTATGGAGTAGCGTAGCTGAATCTACAGTCGGGACGTCCAAACGCAGGCGGTTTCAGTAATAAAAGGAGAATGGTGTGAGGCCTTATATTTTTGTTATCGTCTTGTTCGCTATATATCTTGTTTTAGCCCTCCAACTCGGACGCATTCAGATTCAGGAGCACGCTAAGTACCAAGGGCTGGCTGATAAACAGCATTACAAGGGGGCAGAAATACCCGCACACCGCGGCCCTATTCTAGACCGCAACGGCAAAGTGCTCGCCCACTCCCTGGAGACCAGCTCGATATATGCCAATCCCAAAGAGATAGAGAACAAGGTTCGTGCGTCCAAGAGGCTTGCAAGTGCGTTGGAGCTCCCGGCCTCTCAGGTACAACAGGTGTTGGATAAGGAAAGAAGATTTGTATGGATAAAGAGGCAAGTTAGCAAGAAGGAAGTACAGGCGGTCGAAGAACTGGGTTTGGCGGGTGTAGGTATACAGAAGGAGAGCAGGCGCTCATATCCTTCTGGCAAGCTATTGAGTCATGTATTGGGTTTTGTAGACATTGATGAGAGGGGGCTTGAGTGCATCGAACTTGCCTTCGACCGCGAACTCTCGGGCAGACCTGGTTACAGGGTAATAACCAGGGACGGATTACAACGCCCCATCTTTAGCACAGAAAACCCCTTTACCTCCCCCGTTCATGGGGACGGTGTCATACTGACCGTTGACCTTGCCATACAGCATATCCTGGAAGAGGAACTAGACAAGGCCGCTGAACAGTGGAAACCGTATTCTGCTACCGCTATAGCCATGGACCCTGCAACAGGCGGGATACTTGCCTTGTCTAACCGTCCGACCTTTGACCCCAATTTCTTTACCCTTTCGTCTGCAGAGCAGAGGCGCAACAGGGCAATTACTGACAGTTATGAGCCTGGCTCCATGATGAAACCCCTTGTGGTAAGCGGCGTATTGCGACGGGGGCTGGTCAGCCCAAAGGACGTGTTCTTCTGCAACAACGGCGTTTATAAGATTGGGCGGAGGACGCTGCGCGATGTTCGCCCTTATGGGAACTTGACCGTGGAGGAGATTGTTATCAATTCAAGCAATATTGGCATGTCGAAATTGGCTGCAGTAGACGGTAAGAAGAGGCTTTACGAAGACCTGAGACTCTTCGGCCTTGGCCAACCAACGGGCATAAGACTTCCAGGAGAGGAGGGAGGAACATCAAGACACTATAAGAAGTGGACCAGCTATTCTTTGGCCTCTTTGGCCATGGGATACGAGGTTGCCGTAACACCTTTACAGATGGTTACCGCATTTTGTGCAATTGCCAACGGGGGAACGTTATTAAGGCCCAGGATAGTGATGGGCATCGCGGATGCCAAAGGTAAAACGATAAAAAAACGCTTTGGTCGAGAGCCTCGCCGTCGGGTGCTGAGTAGAGAGATGGCCACAGAGGTGGTTACCCCCATCCTTACAAGGGTAGTTAACGAAGGCACCGGAAAGAGAGCAGCGTTAGAGCGATATCAGGTGGCAGGAAAGACCGGTACCACGAAGAAGGTCAACCCGGGCGGAAAGGGTTATGGGGACGCAGGCTATATAAGCTCCTTTATAGGTTATGCGCCTGCAGAGGCACCGAAGATATGTGTCTTGGTGATGGTGAACGAACCGCATGGGCGTGCGTATTACGGCGGTACGGTAGCGGCTCCGGTAGTTAGAGAGATACTTAAAAGATCACTGAACTATATGGATAGCAGTACGTTTTGGGCTAAGGGTTCTGTGGTGGGCGAAAAACTTATCTAGTAATTTGGTGGAGCGACTAGTAGTGATGAAGCTAGGCGAACTTTGTGACTACCTTGAGGGAGCACGGTATTATGGCCCCCGCGACTTTTGTAGGGAGATTACCGGCATTGCCTGCGACTCAAGAAAGGTCGTGAGTGGGAATCTGTTTGTAGCTGTTTCTGGCACCCGTGCCGATGGCCACGATTTCGCACATGATGTGGCCGCTCGAGGGGCAGCAGCCATAGTGACTGAGAAGATGGTACACCTGCCAAAGAACATCCCCCACATAGTTGTCCCTTCATCAGTAGTTGCAGTTGCCAGCCTTGCTTCTGGCTTTTGTGGAGTTCCATCGAAGAGACTCTCCATTGTAGGCATAACTGGCACAAACGGAAAGACCACCACGGCTTATCTTCTCTACTCCATGCTCAGGGCCTCGGCAAAGAAGGTGAATATCCTGGGGACCATACATTATCAGGTGGGCAATAAGTTGATTGACTCTACGCAGACTACGCCGGGCCCAATTGAACTCCACCGCCTCTTCCGCGAGATGCTTGATCTGGGGACTACTCATGTGGTTATGGAAGTATCGTCTCATGCCCTCGCTCAGGGCAGGACACACGGCATAGAATTCCAAGGGGCTGTTTTCACCAATCTGACGACGGACCACATGGACTACCACTCGAGCCTGGCTAACTATAGGGAGGCAAAGGCCGAGCTTTTCAAAACCCTCCCGAGAGAGGCCTTCGCCGTATTTAACCGCGATGACTACGCAAGCCTATATCTTAACCTTGGTACCCGCGCCAGGACATTTTGGTATGGCTTGGGTAATGGTTCAGGTGTCAGGGTGGAGCTGATGGATGCCTACCTGGGGGGTATGGACATAAGGCTTTATAACGAGCAGGAAGAAGTGGTTGTGAGCACAAGACTGATGGGGAGCCATAATCTATACAATATCCTTGCGGCCTCTACGGCTGCGGTAGCCATGGGTGTGAGCCTTGAGGATGTAAAGGCTGGGGTTGAGTCGTTGGCACTCGTACCGGGCAGGCTTGAGAAGGTAGTAAATACGAATGGATACTCCGTCTTCGTCGACTATGCCCATACGCCTGATGCTCTTGAGGCAGTGCTGACTGCGCTCAGCCCACTGGTGAAGAATAGACTCCTACTGGTCTTTGGCTGTGGTGGAGACAGAGACAAAGGCAAGAGACCCTTAATGGGACACATTGGAGAGAAGTATTCGGAGTATTTGTGGGTCACCAGTGATAACCCACGCACCGAGCAGCCTATGAATATAATTAAAGACATAGAGAGTGGCATATCAGGTAAGACGTACAGTATTGAGCCCGACAGAAAGCGCGCCATAGAAGCTGCCATTAAGGAGGCCGGAAAAGGGGATGTAGTCCTTATAGCAGGTAAGGGCCATGAAGGTACACAGATCTTCGCCGATAGGATAATTCCCTTTGACGACCGGGAGGTAGTGCGGGAGATGCTCACAAAGAACCGGACATTTCGCGACGTTGAAGGAGAGGAGGTGGTGTCCCCGAAGCAAAAGGCGTATGCAGGCGTATCTTTGGCCTAAGAGTTCATGATGGAGTGAAGGAACAGAACCCCGCTGGGGTGCTTCCAGTGGTCTTAATAACCATTTTGGAAGGTGGAGGAATACCTTAAATGATACTGAAGTGTCAGGCGTGTAGCAGAATAAAGAAGTTCGGGGAGTGGGTGGAGATTCCTGAAGAGCTCAGTGAGATAATAGAATACGTCAAGGTAATCAAAATGCTTTGCCCTCAGTGTCAAGGTAACGTTTTATCTATGCCGTCGGCAGACAAGGTGGTGCTAAAGCGAGCAGGTACAGACGTAGTAGATACGATATCGCTTTGATAGTGTGGGTCCGTTTAAGAGGGGATAAACCTGATGGAAGCCCTTTGGGGTTGTGAGATATTGGGTGCGGTTAAGGGAAGGCACATGGGGGGTAGGAAGGATGCCCTTCTCAAAGGTGTCTCTATAGATACCCGGTGTCTCGAACCCGGGGAGCTGTTTGTTGCCCTTAAGGGGGACAATTTCGACGGGCATGATTTTGTGGCAGAGGCCCTGGAGCGAGGGGCCAAAGGCATACTCGCCTCCAAGCGGTTGGGCACCCTGCCAGAGGATGTATTGGTTATACAGGTAAAGGACACAATAAAGGCCCTGGGAATGTTAGCTATGTATTACAGGGAAAAACTTCCGGCAAAGGTTGTTGCTGTTACGGGTACAAACGGTAAGACAACCACAAAGGATATGCTCCACTATCTGCTGTCTCCTACAATCAGTATGGTGAGCTCTCCAGGGAATTTCAATAACCATATTGGTGTGCCGTTGAGCATATTTCAACTGGAACCCTACCACGACCTAGCCATCATTGAGATGGGTGCCAACTCACCGGGTGAGATACTGAGACTTTCCTGGATAGCTCAGCCAGACATAGGAGTGCTGACAAACGTCTCGGAGGCACATCTTGAGGGGTTTAGAAGCATAGAGGGTGTGGCCAAGGCCAAGGCAGAATTACTCGAAAATCTTATACCCGGAGGGACCTTAATATTCAACGCCGACGACTTTTGGTGCAAGATTATTGCTAAGGGGTTTCCTGGACGGAAGCTGTGCTTCGGCATCCACGAGCCTGCCAATATTAGGGGACGTGGCCTCCAGGAAAGTAACGGCAGGCTGACCTTCAGTATAAATGATAGGCACACTGTTAACCTTTCGTCTGCGGGCATACATAATGCATACAACGCCTTAGCTGCGCTGAGCGTGTGCTATGAACTCGGACTCAATTTGGCAGACTTAGTCAAGGGTCTCAAGAGATTCAAACCACAACCAATGAGGATGGAGAGGCACAAGGCTGGAGGAGTAACCATAATAATGGATGCCTATAATGCGAACCCCGCCAGTATGGAAATGGCCCTTGAGGAATACTCCAGTATAAGGGCCTCGGGGAGAAAGTTCTTTATTTGTGGTGATATGGCTGAGCTCGGTGTCGAGACGTCCAGGCTGCACAGGGAGTTGGGACGGATAATAGCCCAGTCAGCCATAAACTTTCTTCTGGTGACAGGGGAGAATGCCGGCACAGTTGCCAGGGCGGCTAAGAAGGAAGGCATGCCGGGAGAAAGGGTGATGGTTTTTGATAGGGACAATGGACTTTGTGACTTCGCAACTGCAAAGCTTAAAAGAGGCGATACCGTACTCATCAAGGGCTCCAGGTGTATGAAGCTCGAAGAGGTGTGCCGAAAGCTAATGAATAATCTCAAGAAAAAGGCAAGTGTTTAGCCATGTACCAGTACTTGAACTTATGCTTGCTTTCTCCGGACACGTCAAACGGCATAGATGATGTGGTGCTCAGGTCGAGTCTGGCGGCACTCACTGCCTTTGTGGTTAGCCTCTTCCTGGGGACAAAACTTATCATGAAGCTGAGGGAATATAAGGTCTCGGAGGATGTGTCCAAGAGCCCATCTGATGTGATAAAGAAACTCCATGCCTACAAAAAAGGCACGCCCACCATGGGTGGAATAATAATACTCCTGTCGGTGTTTGTTTCCGCCTGCTTTTGGTGTGACCTTGCGGATTATTCGGTAGAGGTACTGCTATTTGCCGCCCTGGGTTTTGGGGCATTGGGGTTTGCAGATGACTATATAAAACTCACAGACAAGCACTCGCTTGGGTTGAGGGATTGGACGAAACTTTCCCTGCAGTTAGCCATTGGTTTGCTTTTGGGTATAGCCCTTTATAGGCATTTTGGCGGACTTGACGTGGGCACCCGACTTACGTTCCCGATTCTAGAGGATACTGTTTTGGAGCTGGGTTGGTTCTACGTGGTGTTGGTTATGTTCTATGTTGCTTGGATATCTAATGCCGTAAACATCACCGATGGGCTGGACGGCCTGGCTATAGGTTGCACCATTATGACCAGCCTCGTCTTCTGTGTTGTTGCCTATGTAGTGGGCGATTGGGAGACTAGCAGGTTCTTCGGTGTGCAGCATGTTCCTGGTACGAGGGAACTGAGCATCTTTTGCGCAGCGCTGGTTGGTGCTGGGTTGGGGTTTCTCTGGTACAACGGCTTTCCGGCCCAGGCCTTTATGGGTGACATCGGTTCGCTCAGCGTTGGTGGTGTATTGGCGCTAGTGGCACTCTTTGCAAAACAGGAGATATTGCTAATTCTCATAGGCATGGTGTTTATGGTCGAGGCCATGTCCGTGTTTATACAGGTGGCGGTGTTCAAGGTCTCAGGAAGAAGGGTCTTCCGGTGTGCACCGCTTCACCATCATTTTCAGTTCATAGGCTGGCCCGAAACCAAGATAACGGTGAGATTTTGGATATTAACGGCAGTAATGAGTTTGTTTGGTTTATTGGTTTTTAGCATCTAGTAAGTGGGTGGGAAAAGGCTATGCGGCTAACTGAGCCATCCAGCATAATAACATGCCTGGTGGCCTGTCTCCTTGGGGCAGGCACGTTGATGGTGTACAGCTCTGATTGGGCCTCCTCCATTGGAATAAATGGTAGCGGCTCCGAGGTGCTCCTAAGGCATACGATAGCCCTTCTCATTGGCATAGGGGTAGCGGTTGGGATTGTGTGTTTGGGCTACTGGAGGCTGGAGCCATTGGTCATCGCCTATATCTTACTGGGTCTGGCCGTTCTTGGCCTGATATTGGTGCTTATTCCGGGCATAGGTACCCTTCACGGTGGCGCAAGGAGATGGATAAGGTTTGGCTCCCTGGTAGGTTTCCAACCCTCAGAGTTTGCAAAGTTGAGCATGATATTGTTTCTAGCCAGTTGGGCATCAAAGAATCACTACCAGATGCACGAGTTCGTCAGGGGCTTCCTTATTCCACTTGCTGCTATAGCAGCGCTTACTGCCCTGACGGTGATTGAACCTGACTTTGGCACCGCCATCTTTATGGCCACCCTGGGTATGATGCTTCTGGTTGTGGCAGGCACAAGGTGGATGTATCTGGGTATTACGGTCCTTATAGCGACCCCTATTCTTTATACACTTGTTTATATGGCGCCATACAGGAAGGCCAGGTTGCTGGCCTTCCTGGACCCATGGAGTGATGCCTCTGGTGCGGGATATCACATAATCCAGTCATGGATTGCCCTGGGCTCGGGTGGATTGCTTGGCAAGGGCCTTGGCGGCGGTTACCAGAAGCTCCTGTTTTTGCCAGAGAGCAGCGGAGACTTTGTCTTTGCCACACTAGGTGAGGAAATGGGTTTCCTGGGGGCATTCGGCCTAGTGGTGGTCTTCGCCATACTGGCTTGGCAGGGCCTGAGAGTCGCCCTTATGGCTAAGGACCACTTTGGTCACGTGCTGTCCCTGGGTGTAACTTTTATGCTCGGATATCAAGCAGCGTTCAATATGGCAGTGGCATTAGGCTGTGTACCAACAAAGGGAATTGCACTGCCGTTTATAAGTTCGGGGGGTTCCTCGATGCTCTCCTCTTTGGCTGCTGTTGGGCTTTTGCTGAGTGTGGCGAGGCGTTATGAGGCGGATGCGGTCCTTCTGGAACGCCCTTGGAAGTCCCCGGTACGAGAAGCAGGTGCCGTATGGGCAAGACCTGTAAGGTTGTCGTTGGGTAGGAAGCCGTTTATTCGCAAGACGAGAAAGGGATGGTGAGTCCTTGAAGGTTGTGTTTGCTGGTGGTGGTACAGGTGGACATCTTATGACCGGTGTGGCTACAGCGGAGGAGATAAGGTCGCGTTTTCCCAATGCAGATATAGTATTCTTTGGCACGGGGAAAACCATCGAAAGGCGATGTTTGCAGGACAGGGGGTTTGGATTTTTCAGCCTTAGTGCTATCGGGTGGAAAGGTTCCGTCACGAACGCGGTTGCGTTTACTCTGGGGTTCGTTGTGAGCTTGTTTAAGTGTTTATGGACGTTGAAGGGTCTAAAGCCAGATGTTGTCTTTGGCCTGGGTGGATACACATCACTGGCCCCTATGATAGGTGCATTTATCCTCAGGGTGCCTGTGATAATACTGGAGCAGAATGTGATTCCCGGTAAGGCTAACCGGCTCTTATCCAGGTTTGCCGACCTGGTGCTGTGTCACTGGTCTTTGCCATCAACCTCGGCATGTTTCAGGGATACGAGGG
>JBHICS010000003.1:0-11732 GCA_046759685.1 Candidatus Brocadiales bacterium
AAGTGGTTGGCAGTTATTTTGCCTTCTCTACTCCTTCCACCTCCTCCACCACCAGTGTCAGGCCGCTCAGGCCGAGTCTGACCGCACGGCCATAGAGGATTATCTCCTTCTGCGATTCCAGCCCAAATACCTTACTCGCCTTCTCGCGAGGGGCTACTACCGTTAGACTAAACATGGTGCTGCCGGTGCCCGTGACCAGAAAGTTGACGTAGTCAGGGGCCGGAAACTCCTTAAGCCTCATCCCCTCCGGCGCCAGGCTTGCGAATTTGCACCTCATCTTGACGAACTTGTCTGCATATTCCGACACATACGAGCCGGACGCAAGCCTTGCAAAGTCTGCCTCAATAAATTCTGAGAGTGGTGGAGGTGTGAGCGGCGACAGTTTCAGTTCCTTTGACTCCGCAGGTTCAGTGGAAGTACCGTAGGGACTGAAATATGGCCTTACAGATTCCTCCACAAACACGTCCTCATCCTCGTCAACCATCTTGCCCCCGTATGGTGCCATCCAGTAGCTGCCATAGGGCCTCGTCTTTGGCTTTTTCTTTTTCGTCTTGGGTTCGGCAAACCTGAGGAAATCCCTCCCCCCTGGGGTGGATTCCGGCGCAACCCTCTGAGGGGCTGCCTTCGATTTGGCCTCCTTATGTCTACCCTCTTCATTTGTTTTTTGGTCTTTATCAGGGCCTGCCTCTGTCCCAGAAGAAGCGGATTTCTGCTCATCGCTGGACTTCTCCTGCCCAACGACCGCAGGCAAGGACAGGGCAAAGGCAAGTACAAGCGAAGGAATAATAAAAGAGTGTCTATTCATTTGAGAAAAACCTTTCATCAGAACTATGGGCATATTTTACTGCATAAGTCTCAAGATTGTTGATAACACAGTATATACACGAGTGCCCATTTGTGTCAAGAAGTGGGGTGAGGTTGACTTTAGTAGAGTCCAGACATTGACACTCAAGGGTTATGTGGTAGACTTCTTAAAGATAGCGGAAGGCAGGAGGTGTTCCCCATAGTTGGGAGGGCCAAACAAAACAAAGGCCTGAGATGAGCGGCATCGACCGTACACCTCCGCCTTCTCTTTAAAAATAATAAACGGGCGGATGCCCGGGACACATGTAGTGCACCGCAGGGCATCCACTTTATTATTTTAGCTCGAACTACCAGCCAATAAAAACCCCAAACCGCTCATGCCTAAAACTAAGCAGAGAAGTAAAGTAAAAAAGTTAGTCCCTGTACAAAGCGATACGAGCCTCGACATAGACCATGAGATTGAACAGGGGCTTAAGGCCATGGCAGAAAAGGCGCGGCAAGGCGACCCCCAGGCACTAAAGCTCCTCCTGGCTTACAGGGAGGAAAGGAAAGGCGATGCTGGAGACACATATTTCACGGCACTTACAGAGGTGGAGCGGCGGGCGCTCAGGACTGCCCTCGTCCGGGAGATTGCCTCCCTTAGAAAGGAGATTGCATCTATACGAAGGGCTCGCGGCAGAACTTGATGCCTGGGAAGGCCCCTCAGCCTTTGCACGACGGTATCTCAACCACTATCTTTCAGCCTCACCTGCACCCTTTCACACCGAGCTATACGGCCTGATGGCCTCCAGGACCAGAAACAAGCGCGAGGTCATCGCCGCACCAAGGGGGCACGGGAAGAGCGTTTTAATGAGCCTCGTATATCCGCTCTGGGCCATCTGTACGGGAAGGAAGCGTTTTATAGTAATCATCTCGGCATCAAGCACCATATCAGAGGGCTTTCTGGCCGCAATTACAAGAGAACTCAGGGAAAACGACCTCATAAAGATAGACTTTGGGAACCTCGTGGGTAAAGAGAAGTGGACCAGCACCGATGTCTTGACCTCCAACGGCGTGCGGGTAGTTGCCAAGGGGGTCGGCTCTAGCCTCCGCGGCATGAGGAGCTTCGAGTCGAGGCCGGACCTGATAATATGCGATGACCTTGAGGACGACGAGGGGGTCCAGAACCCGGAACAAAGGCGAAAGCTGGAGTCGTGGTTCAACCGTTCGGTGCTGAACCTGCCGGGTCCGGAAGGTGACATACTTGTAATAGGTACAGTGCTCCACTACGACAGCCTCCTTTCAAAGCTCCTCAAAAAATGGCAGGGCAGGAAGTATCGTGCCCTGGGGACGGACGGTGCGGCACTCTGGCCAGACTACTATGACGCCGAGCGCTTGGAGAAAATAAAACATGGCGATGATGATAAGGAGGGAATCGGGTCTATTGCATTTGAATGCGAATACCAGAATAACCCCATAAGCCCTGAAGAGCAGTTGATACGCGAGGAGTGGATTAGTTACTACCGCCCTGAGGAGCTATATAACCAGGAGCTATTGATAGCCACTGCGATTGACCCGGCACTGGGTACTTCGTCCTCCGGCGACTACACTGCCCTGGTAACGGTTGGGCAGGCGGGAGGAAGGATATACGTGCTGGAGGCGGATATCAGAAGGCGCACACCTAAGGCCACCTCCGAGGCCGCTATCATGAATTTCCAGAAATGGTCCGGCCATTCCATGCACTCTGGTGTCAGTCCCCACTTCCTCTGTCTTGCGGTGGAGACCAACGTGTTTCAGGTGGTGCTTAAGGACATGCTGGAAGAGATATCAAGACGCGAGAAACTATTTATCCCCATCCGTGGGATAAAAAACTTTAGTGACAAGACCGCCCGCATAGCCAGCCTCTCTGCATTGATTGAGAGCGGGACGATATCATTCAGGCGTGACCAGAGGTTACTCATTGAGCAGTTGATAGAGTTCCCCAGGAGCGCCCACGACGACGGCCCCGATGCCCTCGAGATGGCCGTCCGCCAACTCCGCCACCATTCAGCACCGAGGGTAAGGTTTATCTGAGGATGGTGAGACGTGTGGAATCCCGCCATTTACAAATCTCTGACCTGTGGTACATTCTGCATATCTGTCTGAAATACGTGTTGCGAGTAACCGTAGGGGCAGGCCCCCGCGCCTGCCCACGCAGGGTTTAAACCCTGCGGCACCCAAATAAAGAAACAAAGGGCAACCACAGGGGGTTGCCCCTACAAAACAGAAGGGTAATCATGGGCAGAATGTAGCGTAAGAGGCAGGGACATCCGCCTGAGGCGGACCCGCCCAAATAATGGCGGGCCGGTCTAAACGGACAGCCATAAAGGTCATGCCATAGGCAGATCCGCCTGCGGCGTGACTGTCCCTACAAAATTGCACACTGAAATCCTTACAACCAATCTGGGGTTAAAAGAATGGGCATAGTAAACAAGGTAGTATCCCTACTGCTTAGAAAATCAAACCGTGCACTTCCCCTGTCACTATCTCCATGGCATGAGGGTTATGCAACGCCTGTGGACTGGCGCTCCAAACAGTATATGGAGCTGTACGGTGAGGCGGAGTATTCAAACGTCTGGGTCTTTGCCTCGGTAAAGGCTATTGCACAGACCATAGCAAGCGTACCCTTCGTATTCTACAGGGACACTCCATCGGGACGCGAAAGGCTGCCCCAGACCCACCCACTTATGAAACTATTCTGGGGCGTTAACCCTATGATGACCCGCTACGACTTCTGGGAGGCCTCGATGGTGTATCTCGAGCTGACGGGCAACTGCTTCTGGGCACTCGAGCAGAAGACCCCCGACGGGCTCCCCGGGGAACTCTGGCCCCTGAGGCCAGACAGGATGCGCATAGTACCCGATAAAGAAAACCTGGTCGACGGCTATCTCTTTAGTGTTGGCGAGAAGAGCGTCGGCTACGGGCGCGACGAAATAATACACCTCAAGTACTGTAATCCGCTCAGTGAGTGGTGGGGCATGTCGCCGCTAGCCGCCGCCCGGCAGGGCCTGCTGGCAGACTTTTATGCCGTTATGTATAACCAAAAATTCTTCCGCCAGGGGGCGCGTCCATCGGGGGTATTGAGCACCCAGTCAGAGCTGGGCGACGCCGGCATGCGCCGGCTTCGTGCCGAGTTTGACCAGGCATACGCGGGCGCTGAGCGCTCGCACCGTGTGATTCTATTGGAAAGGGGCCTTGAATGGCAGTCAATCAGCCTGCCACAGAGAGACATGGAGTTTATAGAACAGCGCAAGTTATCACGCGAGGAAATCCTGGCCGTCTATAAGGTCCCGCCCATAGAGGTTGGCATCTTGGAATATGCAAACTATGCCAACTCCGAGACGCAGGACAAGATATTCTGGACCAAGGGTGTAATCCCCCGGTTGAAGAAGATAGAGGAGTGCGTGAACACGTTCCTGGTACCCCGTTTCGGCAGCGACATATTCGGCGAGTTTGACCTCTCAAAGGTGGAGGCACTCAGGGATAACGAGCTTGAGAAGTCCGAGATCGCAGATAGGCTGGTGGGCAGCGGCATCTGGACGCCCAACGAGGCCCGCACTCGCCTCTGGAACATGCCCCCCGTGGAGTGGGGTAACTCACAGCAATTAAGACCTGAGAAAACGGATGAATCCAGTTGAGTCCTGACATTGACAGATATCGGAAGTGTGGTAAATTCAGGTTATGATGGTTACGAAGGAAAAGCCAATCAATAAAAAGGCGGTGGACCGCTTCCGTGTGAAGGCCAGCCGGGTGATTGAGGGCGTGATGCGCGAGGGCTTTTACGGTACGGTCAACATGGAGCTGGTGCTGGTGGACGGCGTTATAAGAAATATCAAGACATCAATTGAGGAGCAGGAAAAGATAGAGAAATAGTAATACGTCCGATACGGAGATCGGACGCTACATGAAACTCGGTAACCGAAGGTTCTTTTATCAAAGATACCTAGAGGCCCGGTGGAGTTTTTCGGCTCAAGAAAACTCCTCCGGGCCTTTTTATGTTGTTGGCAGCACGTCATGAGAAAAGGAAAGGATATGTCAACCACTATCTATAAGACCTATGGTGTTGTGCTGAAGGAAGAGGACGATTCTTCAAGGAGTTTTTGGGCCGTGGCCTCTACGGAGGAGGCCGACCGTGACGGTGATGTGATAACGGCTAGTGGATGGGAGCTGGAGAATTTCAGGAAAAACCCGGTAGTGCTCTTTGCCCATAAATATGACAGCCCGCCCATTGCCAAGGTCCTTGAGACCCGTATAGGGCAGGGTAAGCTGATGTTCAAGCTCCAGTTTGCCACCCGCAACGAGTACCCCTTTGCCGACACCATCTATAAGCTCTACCGCGGTGGTTTTCTGAGGAGTTTCTCTGTGGGCTTCATCCCGAAAGACTGGGAAGAACTCAGGGGTATGGCCAAAGGCAGACTATTTAAACAGCATGAGCTGGTAGAGATATCTGCTGTACCCATCCCCACCAACCCAAAGGCCCTGGCAGAGGCCCAGAGGAGCGGACTTATAAACAGCAGGGAGCTGAAGTCGCTCAAGAATCACTTAGGCCCTATGGCAACCGAACTGGCGTTGGTAAACAAGCTCGATTCCATCCTGGAAGGGGTCAAGGGCCTCAGCACACGGCCCATGATTTCCCCAGACGAAGTAACCACCATTATTGAAAAAACACTTGAGGCCGGCACCTGTCAGCCCCCTTACAAATAGGGCAGGCTGAGGCCTTTTGGCCGCAAGATGGGATGTGTCTGGAGTCTGAATTACCGACAAAACGTATTCACATAAAAAGGAGGAATTGGATGAGTAGGCAAGTCGCAGAGAGGGTAGAGGCCGTAGAGCAGGCCCTTAAGTGCATACCCGATGATCTAAAGAAACACAAGGAATCCCTGGCCACCAAAATAGAGGACGTGGTGAAGGGCAGACTCAATGATGCCATGGAAAAGATGGTAACAAGGACGCCGCAAAGGAAGCTTGAATTCCCTTCACAAGGAGTCGAAGACAGTGGGGCAAGGGGGTTTAGCCTTGGCCGCCTCTTTAAGGCCATGTCCACCAAAGACTGGACGGGAGCGCGGTACGAGAAAAAGGCACTGGGCGAGGGTACCGGTTCTGCAGGCGGCTTTCTCGTGCCCGAGGAGCATGTGAGTGAGGTAAAAGACCGCATAACCGCCCAGTCTGTAGTCAGGCAGGCAGGCACCACGGTCTATCCCATGGGTACCGACACGCTGAACGTACCCAAGGTCTCTGGCGGCGCTACCGCATACTGGGTGGGAGAGAACACACAGATAACCTCAAGCGACCAGACCTTTGCCCAGGTGCAGCTAGTGGCAAGGGTACTGGCGGCCATGGTAAAGGTTTCGAACCAGCTATTGCAAGACACGTCTGGCTCTGCAGAGGCGGCCATACGCAGGGACGTTGCCAAGGTGTTGGCACTCGCCGAGGACCTTGCCTTTATAGAAGGCGACGGGACCTCCAACAAGCCGGTGGGCATCATTAACACCAGCGGCGTAAACGAGGTGACACTTGGCGCAAACGGCGGCGCGCCCAGCTTCGATACCATCTACGACGCCCTTTACCAAGTAGAGCTCAATAACGGCGTTGCATCCGCCTGGATTATGCACCCCAGGACCAAGAACACCCTGAGGAAGATAAAGGATTCTAACGGACAGTATATCTACAACGTCTCGCCCAGCCTGAAGGAACCCGACAGCCTGGTGGGTATACCGGTATATCTGACCACCCAGATACCCACAAACCTGACAGTCGGCAGCTCCACGGACTGCTCCTACATCATCTGCGGACAGTTCGACGAGGCCATTATAGGTGAGCGGCTGGGCATGGAGTTCGCCATAGACCAGTCGGGCACGGCCTTTGAGTACTACCAGTCGTGGATAAGGGCCATTTCCAGGCTGGACTTTGCCCTCAGAACCCCTGAGGTCTTCTGCAAGGTCACTGGCGTTAGACCGTAGTATCCTGATTCGACTGGGGTGGATTGAGCGTGCTGGAGGTCATGATTCAGATGTGGCCTCCGGCACAACTCGGTCTCAACATAGATTGAATATTGTAGACAAGAATTAACAATACCCTACCACTACGTTGGGGGGAGAATATCATGGCTATTAAGACCTACAAAGACAAGATGGTCCATTCAAAAAAGACCACCAAGAAGATTGCCCATCCACCTGAGAGGGGTTCGTCTAAGTCTGTTACAGGCAGGAAGACCAATCCAACAATGGTGGGCAAGAAATAATGGCTCTTACATCAGCAGCGAAAGTAAAGGAATACCTCGGCGTTTCGGGTACCTCTGAGGATGCGCTCTTAAGCAGGTTAGTGGATTGGGCTTCAGACCTTGTCCATTCCTACTGTGGGCGCATCTTCACAGAGGCCAGCTATGATGAGTATTACGATGGGGACGGTACGGAGGGGCTCCTGGCCAATCAGTACCCCATCTCCACCGTTACCTCTCTAGAGGTTGATGGTATTCAAAAAGATGTGTCGTCCTACACCCTCTACGGCCAACTGGGACTCTTGAAGCTAAAGTCCGGGACATTTCCCAAAGGAAAGAATAACGTGCGGCTACAGTACACGGCCGGTTACTCCACCATACCAAATGACCTGGAGCAGGTAGCCATTGAGCTGGTGGCCCTAAAATATTACGACCGGGGCAGGAACAGGTTGGGTATAGAGGCAAAGGACGGCATCTCATACGCGCCGTATCTGCCAAAGGAGATAAAAGAAGCCCTGGACCTCTATAAGAGATACAGGTTGTAGTCCGGTCGGACGGCATCCGCTGAGGCGGACTGCCTCTACACGGGTGTGTAGGGACATGGCTTGTCCCTGTCCGATTAGTTGTTTTACGCAGCGATTTTTGTACGCCATCCACGCTGCATTATACACGAGAGCAGGGAGATTCCTTGTAAATGATTGAGGACGTAGTGCGTCAGATAAAGACCCTCCTGCAGAACAATCTGCCAGGGAAGCTTGACACAATCGAGGCAGAGAGGGGTGACGGAGTGGTGCTTGACGACATACAGTCATTTCTTGCGGAAAGGGGCCATAAGGACGCTGGGCGCATGTATCCAAACATCACGGTGAGTGGCCTGGAGACCTCGGCAAGTAACATCCTATCCAGCAGGCGAGAGCTGAGACATAAAGTGCTCGTGGAGATTGCAGATAGGGCGGTAAGTGTTGATACAGACCTCCTTCAGACCAGGCTTTGGCGATACGTGGAGGCAGTGGAGCGGGTATTGGGTTCTAACCCCGCCCTGAGCGGGAAGGTGATAGACTCAGCAATAGTTGACCACAGGTATCCCGAACCCTCCACACACGGAGACACATTCGTTAAGACCGCAAGGCTTACACTAACGGCCCTGGAAAGACCCTCTGCGGGAGGATATTAGAGGCTACGTTTATGGCACAGGCCAGGGGAAACAGCACAAAGATCTCTTATGTAGAAGAAGGCTCCTTCGGGGTGACCCCTCCCAGTCCGGAGATGAGGCTCATGCCCTTTACCAGTGAGGAGCTTAGCGTCAAAGGCGATGCCTTCATACAGGTGAAGGACGGTAGCGAGAGGGTATCCACCAGCGCAGGCTCTGGTTACATGGACGCCGGCGGAAGGATGGCACTGGACATAGAACTCGATTCAATTGGCACACTCCTAAAGCATGGCCTTGGTGACTCCGTTACCACTGGCAGCAGCACACCGTTTACCCACGTCATCAGGGGAGGCAGTGGCCTGCCACCCGGTCTCTCTATAGAGAAGGGTTTTAGCGATGTGGGCCAGTTTATGTTGTTCAAGGGGTGCAGGATAGACACCCTGTCCCTAGACTTCCCAGGAGACGGCGGCACCGTCAGTGGTACGTTGGACATACTCTCTAAGGCAGCAGTAACGGGTTCTACCTCGGTTGCCTCTTCTCTATTGGAAGTGGCAGGGGCGCCTATTTCATATCAGGTGAGCATCGAAGACGGTGCTACCACACTGGAGAATATACTAGGCCTTCAGCTCGTAATCAGAAACCATCTGGACAGGGACGGTTTTGTATTGGGCTCAAGAGAGAGACACTCCATTAGCGAGGGCCTCAGGCGTATATCAGGGGCCCTGACGCTGGAGTTCGAGGATTTCAGCTATTACGAGAGGTTCAGCGATATCACCTCCTCAGCCCTTAAGATAACCACGCTGCAGGGTGGCTTTTCAATGGAGATATTCTTGCCCAAGATAGTCTTCACAGGCAGTGCCCCTGTGCCCGCTGTAAGGGATGCAGGTCCACTGGCGGGCTTATTGCACTTTGTGGCCCTGAATGACCCCTCGGAGGGGACGGATATAAAAATAACGTTAATCAACAACCAGTCTGTAATATAGGACCAACGTTTAAAGGCATAATGTTCAATGGTAACCATTAGCGACAACCTTCACAGGATTAAACTCACACATCAACCGGATGCCACATCAGAGACGGCGGAGCTGGAGCTGGGCAGCCTTGGCGGATATAAACCCGGAGACAGCATACAGGTCAGTGTGGGGGGTGAACTGCGAGAGTTCCTGGTAGATGGAATAAGCAACGAACTAAGCACAAGGGGCTGGACGCAGAGGCTTAGCGTGCTATCACCCATGTGGCTGGAGGGTAAGAAATCACCCAAGAAGAAGCAGATATTCCTTACCCTGTCTCAGGCGCAGTATGATGAGTTTCAGAAGGATTATGCAGGACGTGATACCGGCCTTGAGTATCACCCCTTGATACGTCTTGGCGACGAGTACGGTGAAGGTGGTTGGGACTCCAATCAGATTATGGAGGCACTGGGCCGGTTGGCGGGAGTCACCGTGCACTCAAGCCTGCCTGCATACTGGGTAAAGCAGTTCTCGGTGGAGCCAGATACACCCATACTTAGTGCCATCAACAATTTGGTCAGCCCCATGGAGCCCTTCATTTATAGCTTAGGAGGCCGCCTTTTCATCACCGAGGGCGGCGGCTTTGAAGACGACTTCGGTACAGGTAACAGGTTGGACCTCAGCGACGTTAGGATGGTGAGGGAAGAGGTCATCAGGGCAGAAAAGCCCACTCAGATAAGACTACTAGGCAACCTGGGCCGTTTCAGACCCCAAAGGTTTAAGGGCCCGATCGCTTCAGCGCCATACCAAAGGGTGTGGGAGAAGGTTGGCAGCCGCTGGGTGTGGAATCACACCTACGGCACCGAAAGGGAACTCTTCTTCACGGAGGTCTCCTCTCTAAATACGCCAACCCGCATTGGCTCAAATATGTCACCCGTTTCAGTCACGTCCGGCACGAGGATATTATCATATTTTGCGCCAGACCCGCAGAGTGTTACCTATGACCCCGACACCTTCATAGTCAACGGCTACTCCCTGGAGGAGGTCTCAACGCTCAGGGGCAAAGACGTCTTTGGTAACACCTCCCATACCTTGAGTGAGTCGCGCTCCACCTATAAGTATCGGCTCATTGATTCAGGTGCGGCGCAGTGGGTAGGGCGCGTCCTTTATTCCAGGGCAAAGACGGCTTACCTGTATGAGAACACACATTGGAGCTTTACTGTCCCAAGGGAGTACGGCAACATAGTGGGCAATACGTTCATCACCACGCCCGGTCGGATAAACTCACTAGACCAGATGGTCTTCTACCCCTCAGACGGACAGGTTGTCTTCGGTCTTTTTGAGAACATAGAGGAGACCCTGACCTATTACTGGTACACCCCGGAAGGTGAACTTGCAGGCCACAGCACCTCTACAACGGGTGTGGTCTATACCGACGACGACGTCACCTTTAGAGAGCTTAAGTTCATGGAAAAAGATGATCTCTCGCCAAATGGTACACTTTTAAGGGACATCACAAGGGAAGAGGTCGTTTCCTACACCCAGATAAGCCGCGACTCGTACAGTATGAGGAGGGTGGTCTCAAGGCTCGGGCTTGACGGCAGATACCATACGGACGTAGACATGCAGATAGTCCAGGCCGGGGCCGTCCAAGGGGCACCCGCAGAACTCCGCAGGATGGAGGTCTATGCAGAGATGGGTGCCGCCTCAATGGGGAGCGCGTCCGATACGATGGCCGTGATGAACACACCTTCCAGAGAATTGTCCATCAACACGCCGAGTTGGGAGTCGCTGGAAAACATACTGCCGTTTCTGGAGAAGAGATACGGCAAAGACGAGGTGTTGAGGACGTATGAGGTGCTGGGCGAACTAAATGTGCACGTGGGTCTACAGGTGGATATGAAGTCGGTGTCAAACCTTGATGGCTCTGAACAGATACCCGCCCCTGCACTTGACCCTGATTTTATACCCATTGTAGTAGGCTATAACATCGAAAAGGATATAACCAGCGGAAAGGTAACTACCACGCTTATAGTGAGGGGCAGGTTACAGTGATGTCAGAGTGCCGCAGGAGATGGTCTAGAAATGGATAAGAAGTTTCAGGAAGTGGAAGGGTACAGGCAGGTCAGGCTGGCCAACGGTCTTCGCGGAGAGGTAAGTTCAATGGGCCTGGTGCTGTCCACCATTATGAGGAATCGCTTCAATAGCAACGACGTGGGGATTGCACTCCGCCTTGGCAACAACCCAGACGAGATTTTATATGTAGGACAGATAAGATAAGGAGGGATTGTAGATGAGAGACTTGATGGGGGAGATAAAGGTTGCAAGCCTTTTCACACCGCTGGCCAGGACCGCCAGCGGCAGTGGTAACGCCATTGATACGCACAGTGCGGTGTACGGCAACCCCAGGGAGCTGGTATGCCTGCTTGACGTCGGTGCGGCATCCGGGACAGGGCCAACCCTGGACGTTAAGCTAGAAGACTCAGATGACAACTCTAGCTTCTCGGATGTAGCGGGTGCGGCCTTTGCCCAGAAGACGGCCGCAGGGACAGAGGAACTCAGGGTCACTGGTTTCCGCAGGTACGTTAGGGTA
>JBHICS010000004.1:0-11327 GCA_046759685.1 Candidatus Brocadiales bacterium
CTTTGAGATGCGTCCCAGAAATAGGGCCGGCGATGCGGAGAGTTTCTTTAATGGTATCGGAGAGGTCGAGTTTTTAAGTTCCGGAACCTTGGGGGAGAGCTTCTCCTGGTTTACTGCAATGGCCCTCAATGAGGCTAGCAGCCGTAGTTTTGAGAGCGAGACAGAGATAGAGAGAATGTTCTGGCAGTACACCCCAAGGTTCTTCGGATGGGAGCCTGGTACCCTAGCTGTAAGGGTTGGTGTAATTGAGACACGTGCTGCTCCTTTCAGGGATCACATAAGGTTGACCGTTACTCCTAGCATAGCCGACAGGTTCGCGATTGTGCCTACCGGCAATTTTCACAGGCTCCATAAGGAGGCAGGGCTTGAGATCTTTGGTGCCCACAACGGCCCGGGTGGAAAGGGCGGCATAAGATGGTCATTCGGCGTTGTAAACGGCATTGCCGGCGGTTTTTCGCGTTTTACGTCAAATGCCAACGGGTACGACGCAAGCGCCATCTCTAGCAACATGTCGGGGCAGTGGGGCGTGTTCGACCTAAATAACAACAAGGATGTCTATGCCAGGGTCAACTACAAGATAGGTGGTATGGGAGTCCTGGGAGGCGTAGAAGAGGTTGGCTTAGTCTCGGAAAAGAACTGGCAGGACAACTCCCTTACGCTTGGTGCCTTCTTGTACAGGGGTAATGCTCCATACTTCGAAGACCCTGTAGGCGGTACCGGCTTTCATGAGAATGGTAACCGCTTCTGGCGCTTCGGAGGTGAGGCAAGACTGGATTACTGGAACTTCAGCCTAAAGGGTGCCGCCACCTTCTACAGGGACAACCCCGCACATAATGTTACTATCGGCAACAACAGCGGTGACGATTTTGATGCGGACATCTATACCTTCATCGCCGATTATGTGGCCTGGCCATGGCTTATCCCATCTATAAGGGTTGAACACGTTGACCCTGACTACGATGCCGGGGACTGGCCGTCTCTCACTCGCTTTTCGACGGACCTGACGTTACTGCTCAGGGCAAACATAAAGGCCAGGATAGGTGGAAACGTGACCTCAGGCGACTGGAAAGGTCAACGCCCTGCGGCATTTGACGATTCCTACCATCTGTCGATGGACGTAGCATTTTAGGGCCGATATAAACCGGGTGTATGTATCTTATGTTATGTAGCAAGGGGTAAGGAATTATGATTACATACGGTATTCAGGTGGTGCTATTAACAATTCTCCTCCTTGCCCCCTCTGCTGTTTTTGGGGACGTGATTTTTTTTAGAGGCATCGACAGGGGGGTAAACGCAAAGGTCTTTGAGTTGAAAGGGGATTGTGTGTGTGCCGCTATCTCCAAGGATGACATTCTGTCCATGAATTACAGCATGGGGGATGAAGAGGGTTACCCGGACTTTATCTCGATTGCCGATAACAAAAGAGAGATACGGTGTAAGATCGAGGAGTTTACAGACCAGACGCTCCTGCTCAGGATACCCAGAGAAGAAATAGCCTCTGTCAAGGTGGCATTCCACAAAGATTCTCAAGAGAGAAAGGGCGCGTCTGGAGGCACAGAGGATGTTCCTGAGCCTTCTGCTCCCCAAGTAGCACAATCCTTAGACTGGCTAAAGGAACAGATAATAAGGGAACTAAAGGACGGGGTAAAAGACGAGATAAAGGAGGAGCAAAAGGCGGAGGAGGAACTTGTAAAGAAACAGACCCTGGGGAGGGTGGAAGGGAAAATTATAAAAGGAGACAAACCCCTCCAAGGCTGTAAGGTGAAAATAGTCCCTCTTACAAGAGAGGGCGCTTTTTTTGCGAGCTATAGTCCCGTTGAGGATACGCATGCACCAGAAACCGTCACAGACAGCGAAGGCAGGTACATCTTCAAAGATATACCTCCGGGACAATATAAGCTCTACTGGATGCCACCCTGGGAGAAGTCGTGGATAAGGCGCATGCAGATGGAGCCTGACGTCTTTGTGGTGGCAGGTGAGACGACCCATCCAAAAGACGTAAACGCCGGGATAGCAACGGTGAACTGAAGACATACATTATGAGACCTCTGAAAAAATGTTTAAGGTGCGTTATTTCTTGGATTGGCAAAAAATCCCTTTATGATGTTGCTTTTACGAAATCCTTTGTAGAGACCTGGCTTATGGGTAGCGCAGGGCTTGTTGCCCTGCGCTGTGGCAGGTCGAGAAGACCTGCCATACCCACTAGCAACGGTGAACTGAAGACATATATAATGTTTAGTCTCGTCTGTGGTGGTTGAAAAAAAATTTTTGACATGATATTATAAATTTTTATTTATCTGGGAGGATAGTGTAAATGAAGGCGCAGAAATTCTGGTTATATCTTGGGTGTGCATTAATTGTGTCGATAATTGTCTGCCCTCTTGTAGCCATTGCTGGAGGCACTATCTCAGGGGCTGTATCGGCTCCTAGGTCCAAGTACAAAAAGGACTGCGTGGTATATATAGAGCAGGTACCTAGCGAGTTTCCTCCCACAGAAGGTGCCCAGGTTGACCAGAAGGGTTTGGTGTTCATCCCTCATGTTCTTCCTGTAGTAAAGGGAACCACAGTGGAATTCCTGAACTCTGACGATGTCCTTCACAACGTTTTTACCCCGGACGAGATAGCAGAAAAGTTCAATCTGGGCACATGGCCGCGTGGAGAGATAAGGACATACACCATTAAAAGGGTTGGTTCTGTAGTTCTTCTCTGCAACGTGCATCAGGAGATGGAAGCATATGTGATAGTGCTTCAGAACCCATACTTCGCTAGGACAGGTAAAGATGGGAGTTATGCCATCGAGAGCGTACCCCCGGGTTCCTACTCCCTGAAGGTCTGGAACAAGAAGTACAAGACATTATCACAGCAGATCGAGGTCAAGGAAGGTGGAACCACTGAGGCAAACTTCAAACTGAAAAAGAAAAAATAGTCTTGCTGAGGTAATGCAGGGATGAAGTTAAGGTGGAAGGAACGCAGGGAATCCCACAGAGAGAAAGAGATAATTGTAGGCATCCTGGACAGGCTTTCTAGGAGGTGGATACTGCTCCTTATTGGATGGGCGGGCTTCCTCTTCTTTTCCGGGCTTGCCACCCTTTTAACTATGGTAGACTTCTTTAAGCCGAAGGTCATCTTTGGTCCCTCCAAAAGATTTAAGGCAGGTCTCCCAGATGAGTACCCAGTGGGCAAGGTCAGCACCAAATGGATGAAGGACCAGGGGGTGTGGATAGTAAGGACTAAGGAGGGTATTTATGCCTTTTTGGCCGTGTGCCGGCATCTGGGCTGCATACCGGTCTGGGTAGAGGAGGAACAGCTCTTTAAGTGCCCTTGTCATGGGAGCAACTTTAACCTGGAAGGAGATGTGGTGGCAGGGCCGGCCCCAAGGCCCCTGTGGAGGCTTGAACTTAGCTTTGCCCCAGATGGACAGCTCATCGTAGACAAGTCCATTAAAGAGGACAGACTTGGCCCCAGGGAGAGAGGCCCATTCCTGCTGCAAGTGTAGCTCATGGCAGAAAAACTGAAGAAAGCTAAGGATAGAATTGTCACCACTCAGGTCTGGCGCTCCATCTTCCGCCAAGGCTGGCCCACTACGGAGAGGAATCGGATACTTACCACGATAAACACCCTTCTTCTCCATCTCCATCCTATAAAGGTAAAGACCCACTCCTTAAAGGTAAGGTACACCTTTTGCTTGGGTGGTGTAACTTTTTTTCTTTTCGTTGTAGAGACCATAACCGGTGTCCTCTTAATGTTCTACTACAGACCCACAGTAGAGTTTGCCTACCAGGACATGAAGGACCTGGAGTTTGCAGTCACCTTTGGACTATTTTTGAGAAACATGCACCGTTGGGCGGGTCACGCTATGGTAATTACAGTAATACTCCACATGTGCCGGGTCTTTTATACTAGCTCCTACAAGCCGCCCAGGGAATTCAACTGGTGTGTTGGTGTATCCCTCTTGGTGCTTACACTTCTACTGAGCTTCACGGGTTATCTATTACCATGGGACCAACTGTCCTTATGGGCAGTTACGGTGGGAACCAGTATGGCTAAGGCTACACCCGTCTTGGGTGCGGAGGGGCCCTTTTCCATCCTGCCAGAGACAACTGACATATGCTTCTACCTACGAGGTAGTGTGGATATCAGCCAGAACACCCTCCTCAGGTTCTATGTGCTACACTGTATCGGCCTGCCACTAGTTGCAGCAGGGCTTATGGGAGTACACTTCTGGAGAGTAAGAAAGGACGGCGGAGCGATTTCCGGCCCTTTATAGAAACCTACAATAAAATAAGAAGTAGGGACTGGCAGTTGTGCAGAAGATAAATAGAGAAATGAAAAATGAAGTGAAAAAAGACGGGCCTCAGGAGGCCATACCAAGGGCACCAATAAAGCCAATGGAGCCAGAGGAGCCCGACAAGCTCCTTGCCTTCCCTCATCTGGTATTTAAGGAATTAATTGCACTCATGTTGGTTACCTTGGTACTGATAATCGTTTC
This sequence comes from Candidatus Brocadiales bacterium, assembly GCA_046759685.1. Taxonomy (GTDB): domain Bacteria; phylum Planctomycetota; class Brocadiia; order Brocadiales; family Bathyanammoxibiaceae; genus JBHICS01. The sequence goes on from JBHICS010000004.1 coordinate 4,490, forward strand.
GATGGCAGTTGATGCACCACTGGAGGAGAAAGCCACCCTTACCAAGACCCCTAATCCTGCCAAGGCCCCGTGGTATTTTGTTGGTCTTCAAGAGTTGTTAGTGTACTTCGACCCCTGGATTGCAGGAGTCATGGTACCCATGTTGATCATCATAGGGCTAATGGCCATGCCATATGTAGACAGAAACCCCAGGGGTGTGGGGAGGTACTGCGTTAGGGAGAGGTTGTTTGCTTTCACCATGTTTACCATAGGGATAGTGGCGTGGTTTGGGCTGATTATATTTGGATATTTTTTCCGCGGGCCTGCATGGCTGCTATACTGGCCCTGGGAGTCTTGGGAAATCCACAAGCCTGTCATCTCTAAGGGCATATACATTGTGCCCCTTTACCTAGGGGTTCCTGCGGTCCTAGCATATTATGGGCTGGGTATGGGACTGCCCATACTTTTCGCCAAAAGGTTCTACAGGATGCTGGGTCCCACACGTTATTTTATTACCATGTTCTTTGTGTTAAGTATGTTTGGGGTCTTTGGGAAGATACTCCTCAGACTTCTGTTTGACATCAAATACATAATTCATACCCCGTGGCTTAGCATCTGAAGTGGCTAGCGCCTGCGATTATGATGGTTGAGACTCCAGAAAAATTAAGACATTTACAGGTATTGTGAGATGGGTAGGTCTTCTATAGGTTTAGCGCACTATATATGGTTTGCCTCTGTAGGGACGGCCCTGGTCCTCTCCATTATTGCCCTCTGCGTGAAGGAGTATATAAGGGAGTGGAAACACCACCAAGCCATTGTAAAACGCCTGCAGGTGAAGGACCTGGAGGAGAAGATAGGCGCTATAGAGTCTGAACTCCCGGTTGTCCAAGGCCAGAGGAAGGCAAAACTTAAGGACACTAAGAGAAGACTGACAATGATCCTCGCACAGGTACAGGCCAGGCCCACAAGGATACAGCAGATCCAGATAGATGACCTGAATCGTGTAGACCGCTGCACTACCTGCCACTTAGGCATAGAGGACGAGGGGCTAAGGGGTCAGGAACAGCCATATGGAGGCCATCTTGGAAGATATTTATACTGGCATGATATTGACCAATTTGGCTGCACCGTTTGTCATGAGGGCCAGGGGCTGTCCACCGACTATATGAATGCCGCCCACAGGCCCATCAGAGGCCTTGACAGACCCTGGCAGAAGGCAGTACTTCCCAAGTACATGATACAGTCTTCCTGCGGAAAGTGCCATCTGGACAAAGAAGTGCCATTTGCCCCCATTCTCTCCAAGGGCAGGGATGTCATTGAAAAAGCCGGCTGTTCGGGCTGCCACAAGATTCGCCTATATGAAGATCAGGAAAAGGTCGCCCCTTCCTTAGATGGATTGGGCAGTAAGGTAAATAGGGCCTGGCTCTTGAGGTGGCTTATAGACCCCAGAGAGTATGACGAGGCTGAGGAATTAATAAGGCCCAGGATGCCACGATTTAATCTTTCCAAGGAACAGATACTCGACCTTGAGGCCTTCCTTATGACATCCAAGAGTGAAACACTGGTGGAACCAGTGGGAGAGGGTAACCCGGAAAGGGGAGGTCTTCTCTTTCGTGAGTCGCGCTGCGTTACTTGTCACAGAATAGAGGGTAAAGGGGGGTATCTTGCCCCTGAACTCTCTCTCGTTACTACCAAGGCGAGCAAGAACTGGATATATAACTGGATTAAAGACCCGCACTACTTCCAGCCGAGGACTAAGATGCCCCAGTTCGCCTTCTCAGAGCAACAGATCCTGGACATAGTGTCATATATTTGGGAGGAGTTTGAGGAGGAAGTGCCAGAGCTCCCAGAAGGGTTTGAAGAGATTTCTACTCCTGGCGAGGACTGGAAGGAACGGATTGCTAGGGGAAAGAAGGTCTTTATGGATTACGGCTGCACAGGCTGTCATACCAAGTCTGATATAGAGCAGGGTAAAATTGCCCCGGAGCTCCTGGGTATTGGCTCAAAGGATGAAGAAGGTCTACTATGGGGAGAGCTTGAGCGTGAAGATATTGACAAATACATTGGTAACTGGATCTATATGAGGTTAAAAGACCCTGATCCCTTGGAGATAGAGGCAAAGATGCCCGACTTCTCACTGACGGAGGAGGAGATGGCCGCCGCTACTGCCGCACTCTTAAGCGATACAGGTGAAAAAATGCCTTCAGAATATACAGTCTTCACTCCACCCCTGTCATATCCTGAACCACCGGGCGAATTCAAACGAATCATCGACAGGTACCGCTGTCGCAGTTGCCACGTGGTCTATGGAAAGGGTGGCTGGGTATCTGCTCATCCCCTCGACAGAGAAGGGAGTGAGGTCAAGAAGGAGTGGCTCCGAAACTACTTTGACCTCCCCTATAGCCTCAGGCCAATACTTAAGGAGAGGATGTTGAACCTCAGGATGAGTCCGCAAGAGGCAGACTTCCTTACAGAATTCATGACCACAGTTATGGTGGATAACAGCATACCTGATATAGAAGGAACCTTCACAGATAAAGAGGCAGTAAAAGGCAGGGAGCTTTTTGAGAAGTACGGCTGTAAGTCCTGCCACATCTTAGGTAAGGGAGGTGGCTATGTGGGCCCACCCCTGACTAATGTAGGGAATAGGCTGACCGCTGGCTGGGCTTACGTTTTTCTAAAGAATCCACAGTACCACGAACCCTGGTCTATCCAGCCCGATTACAACCTGTCTGATGAAGATGCCTGGGCCCTGACAGCTTATCTGATGACCTGCAGGGAAGAAAAGACGACAGGACGTCATATTAGTGATAAGAGAGGAGCCACGCCTCAGAGTGGTTAAAGGTCTTAAAAAATAAGATGGAAAACCCGAGAGAGACAAGAAATATGCCAGATACAGGAGATAGGCTGCCCAGGGTACCCCTTATTGTGGCAATATCCCTCATCTTTACTGTCTCCGTGGTGGTCTCCTTATGGAGTATGAAGGTCTTTTCTCCTTTTGAGATAAAAAGGGTAGCCCTTCCCCCCGAAAAGCCCGATCCCTTGAGGGAGGCACTTTCCAGCATGGCCCAAGGGCTCAGCAACACTCAGTTGGTAGGTAAGACATACTACGCGAAATACTGCATGGTTTGTCACGGAGAGCAAGGAAGGGGTGACGGCTTCAACGCCTATAACCTAGACCCCAGACCTAGAGACCTCACAAAAGAGCTCCCCAGCGACCAGGAACTCTTTAAAACCATCTCAGAGGGCTTCATAGGCAGTGACGGCACTTTCCATTGTCCTCCCTGGGACCTCACGCTGGGCAAAGACGCAATAAATTCAACTATACTATATATAAGCACTTTTGCTAAGAAACCACCTAGCTTACCCCCTCAACGCTAATACTATTTGCCACTTTCTCATTATTCCCGACCTTCAAAAATACGTTGACACACGGAGAACAAACAAATACACTGGATTCGTAACTGAGTCTCATTTGCAAATATACCTATCCAGATGCTCCGCCTAAAGAACAAAAAGAAGGTTAAAAAGCCAAAACCCAAGTCAAGCCGTCCTACAGTGGCCCTTGTGGGCAATCCGAATGTGGGAAAGAGCGTCATCTTCGGCCTCCTCACCGGGAAATACGTAATAGTGTCCAATTATCCTGGCACCACTGTGAGTGTTTCCAGAGGCACATGCAAACGACTCAGTGGAGGGGTAGAGTTAGTAGACACACCCGGCGTTAACAGCCTTATCCCCCAATCGGAGGACGAGAGGGTGGCCCGCGACATACTCCTCGAGGGGGAAAAGAGGATAATACAGGTAGTGGACTCCAAGAACCTGCGCAGGGGCCTTCTCATTACCACACAACTGGCCGAGATGGAGCTTCCTGTCGTGCTAGACCTAAACATGTGGGACGAGTGTCTCGAGCGCGGCATCGACATCAACACCCAGAAGCTCCAAGGCCTCCTTGGTGTACAGGTGGTCAAGACCGTAGCCACAGAGAAGCGAGGAATGGGAGACCTAATAAGCTCGGTACCCACTGCGAAAAGGCCTGACCTGAAAATCGACTACGGGCAGGAAATAGAGGATGCAATTAAGAAAATAGAGGCCCTCTTACCGGAAGGATACCCAAAGAGGGCAATATCATTAATGCTCCTCGCAGGTGATCCTGGCCTGGAGAAGAGGTTCAAGAAGCTATTGGACAAGGAATCCGTAGAAGACATAAACGGGACAAGGGATACACTACAGAGCAGATTCACCGACCCGCTAAGCTACATAATAGGCAAGAAACGAGGCGCCTTTGTCGATAAACTTGTAAAGGAAGTAGTAAAACCCCCCACAAAGAGGGCCGAGTCAAACCCTTTCCTGCGCGCACTGTTTTTCTTCTTCCTGATACCTATGTTCTCCTTTGCGGTGGGCTATAAGGTAATGGACTTGGTTCAGTTCCTTTTTTCCAGACAATTCACACCTCCTTTCCTTCTAAATCTTGGTCTAAACCTGGCCGGTGGCACAGCCGCATGCACGCTGACATCCACACACCTTTACAAACGGGAACTAAGGACCAAGAGGACCATCTCCGAGGTCCTGGGCAACCTGACCATGCACCCGGTAGCCGCCTACCCAATACTCATCGTCGTCCTATGGATAATATACAAGATGGTAGGGCAGTTTGGTGCAGGGACGTGTGTAGACTTCCTTGAGAACAAGCTGTTCGGTCAGGCCGGGGCAGCCTCGGGAGGGTTCGACCTCTGGGTCGGTGTACCATTTACGGATATTGCGTACACCATAACCCACGTCCCGTTCCAAGGCATCAATTACTATCTGGGAATCCTGGCACGAACGGTAATGAGCCCGGAGCACATCGTTTACAGGTTCTTCCTTGGCAGCGACGCAGGTATAATCCAGGTAGCAATTACCTACTCCGTCGCAATAGTCCTCCCTATCGTCACCTTCTTTTTCCTTGCATTCGGACTAATGGAAGATAGCGGCTACCTGCCTCGTCTGGCAGTTATGCTCGACAGGCTCTTTAAGAAGATAGGCCTGACGGGTAAGGCCGTCCTGCCTATGATCCTTGGCCTTGGTTGTGTAACTATGGCAACGCTTACCACCAGGATACTGGATACAAGGAAAGAGAGGGTAATATCCACCCTACTACTTGCCCTGGCAGTGCCCTGCTCGGCACAGCTTGGTGTTATCGCCTTCGTCCTGGGAGGTATCTCAGGGTTGTATTTTGCACTATACGTCTTCATCATAGGCGCACAGCTCCTCTTGGTCAGTTTCGTCGCCTCAAAGGTCCTCCCCGGGGGCCGCTCAGACTTTATTATTGAAATACCGCCTTTCCGTTTTCCAAAGATACTCAACATAATCGTAAAGACACTGTACAGGACAAAGTGGTTCTTGAAGGAGGCTGTTCCCCTCTTTATCCTGGGTACACTGGCGCTATTCATTGCAAATGAGGTTGGGATATTGAAACACATCCAGCAGGGCGGTGGCTACGTTGTGAGTCTCCTTGACCTGCCCAAGGAGACCTCCGAGGGCTTCATCCTGGGCTTCCTGAGGAGGGATTACGGTGCGGTAAGCATCTTTAAGACACTGGAGGAGGCCCATGGGGCCTCAGGCATAGACCCTGTACAGCTCATAGTGTCCCTTGTGGTCATCACACTTTTTGTTCCGTGCATTGCCAACTTTTTTGTTATGATAAAGGAGCGGGGCATCGCCCGTTCGATGCTAATTATCGTCTTTATAATTCCATACGCCTTTCTGGTCGGCGGTATACTAAACCTGATACTGCGCGCATTCTGAGGTGGAGATCTTCTACAGATGGGTGAACAAAGGGTAGACGAGATACTAGAGCATATATGGACACACGAAGAGGAGTCTCAGGGCCGTGTGGACAAGGGCATGGTTTCCCAGTGGATAGAGCCTGAAGCGGTAGAAACCGTCCTTGCAGGTATGGAGCGTGAAGGCCTTGTTCGCATATACAACTCCTTCATCGTGTTAAGTGCCTCCGGCAGAAAGGAGGCGGAGCTGGTCATAAGGCGCCACCGCCTGGCCGAGAGACTGCTTCACGATGTTCTAGAGGTCGGACATGAGGCGATGGACTCAACGGCCTGTGAGTTTGAGCATTTCCTCTCGGAAGAGGTCACAACCAGCATCTGCACCCTGCTCGGACATCCCGTAAGATGTCCGCATGGAAAGGTCATCCCTCCCGGTGAATGTTGCCAGAGGGAGAAGAAGACACTCCGCCCACTGGTACTGCCCCTCACAGAATTATCATCCGGTGAAGAGGGAAAGGTGGCATACATCACCACAAAGTTCCATCCAAGGCTAGACAGGCTTTCCTCACTGGGCCTGCTGCCAGGAACAAACATAAGGGTCCACCAGAAACAACCTACATTAGTGATATTCATGGGTGAAACACAACTTGCCCTGGACGAAGACACCGCTAGAGATATATACATAAGGCGTTCCCTCTAGTCGTCCATTCCTTCTTGACACAGGCTATCTAATATGATACCCTCTTTCACGATAGGGTGGCCGGTCTTTAGTGCACAATCACTTCACCATGAAAAATCACACAACTTTTGTCATCCTTTCCTTTAGTTTCATCTGCTTAGCCATATTCTTTTACCAAGAGACCCAAAATCACACTAAGCTCCTTTATGCAGAACCTAACGACATCGTCCGCAGTGAGGCCACCGATATTGATCGACTAGAAGAAATCAGCAGGGAAGACATAATCTTCAAGGCAAGGGCCCCAAAAACCCAGAAAGAGCGGCCCCTCCCCTCTGAAAAGCATCACCCCAAGCAAAAGACCATAAAACCCCATGCATCCCCTGCTGCAACGGGCACTGTCGTCTCCGTTCCCAGACACCTC
>JBHICS010000005.1:0-11280 GCA_046759685.1 Candidatus Brocadiales bacterium
TGAGGGCGAGCTGACCTATCTTAGGTCCCTGGGTCACCCAGGATGCCTGCACGTTGGAGACATTGTCGAGATAGAGTCTGGCGACTGCCAGGGTCTTCAGGTATTCGAAGGCCCCCACAGGAGGCAGATAATCGAGCCTGGTATTTTTGGGCTGAAAGGTCCAGGGGATAAATGCGGTAAAGCCGCCGGTCTCGTCCTGTAGTTTACGGATTCTATCCATGTGGGTGACCCTCTCTTCAAGGGTCTCGATATGGCCGAACATCATAGTAGCCGTGGTCCTCATGCCCAGCTTATGGGCCTCTCTCATTACGGAAAGCCATTCCTCAGAGGTGCATTTTTTGGGGCTTATGGCCCCACGGCATCTATCCACAAGTATCTCCGCCCCACCGCCGGGTATAGAGTCAAGCCCGGCAGATCTAAGTCTTTGTATAACAGTACTTATAGAGATAGCTGCCAGGTGGGACAGGTGTGTGATTTCTGGGGGTGAGAAAGCGTGTATATGTATGGGAAATCTATCCTTTATAGAGCCGAGCATCTCCTCGTAAAAGTTCAAGCCCAGGCCCGGATGCATACCACCCTGCATGAGGATCTGTGTGCCTCCCTGTTCCAGGGTCTCTTCTATCTTGTCGAAGAGGTCTTTTTCCGAGATAACATATGCATCTTGCCCGCCTTCATCTGTGGAAAAGGCACAGAACTGGCACCGGGCCTCACAGACATTTGTGTAATTAATGTTCCTGTCTATGGCGTAGGTGCGGTAAGAGTCTGGGTGCAGTGTGTCGGTGAGGGAATCTGCTGCTATTCCCAGTTGGGCAAGGTCATACGAGTGTATAAGCTCTACACCTTCTTCAAAATCTATCCGCTTTTTTGAGAGTGCTTTCTCTAATATATCCTCTATTGTGTAACTCAAACTTCACTCCATCTGGCACTAAACCCATCTGCTGGGCATAATCATAAAAGTGTTGCAAACCCTTTATCTCTTCTTTGCCCAGGTCATAGCGTATACACTTGGTAAGATATCTGATACACAAGTCCGGTTCGAGACCCAAATTGGTTGACTCCCTGAGTGCAATGGCCACCACGTCCTCTCGCCCACGTTCCTTTGCATCTTGTAGTAGATGTGAGGCTTCATCTAACATCTCTCTTGAAGTGGATGTCCACAGCGCATAAACAAATGGCAGTCCGGTAAGCCCGTGCCACTCCTCCCCAAGATCCAATGACGGCAGCCCATCGTCCACCCGCATGGCATTATCTCCAATCAGCAGTACCGCATCAGCCTGCGTATCTTCCATCCTAGAATCACCCTGCCATGGAAAGTATTGTGGGTTGAGGCCGTATCTCTCTTTGAGAATAATTCTAGTGAGCACAACGGAGGTGCGGGATGATTCGTCAAGTGCCACGCTCTTTACGTTATCAACATAGCACCGTCTTAGAAATAACCTAACGCTCTCTACAGGCCCCCTAGAAGAGATGCTAATACCAGGGAGTGTTATGAACCCCTCTCCCCTGAGACATTCTATGGCGGGAATGAGGGCAACATCGACCCTTCGCTCCTCTAAAAGCCGGGGCAACTTCGACGGCACTTCAAAGAGCAATTCGACCCGATTACTAAGCTTCTCTAATCCGTAAATAATGGGTTTTGCGTTGAGGTAAGGTACTACTCCCACCTTCAGTTTTCTACTCATGGCCTTTTGCTGTGATTAAAACATTCTGTTAGCATAGAGACAAAACTATATCACATTTGTTCCTATAATTCTATCCGACTTTGAAAAAAATCTTGAGACTAGGAAGTTTGCTTTTATATTGACCGAGGAAGTGTGTTTTGATATTATACGCACGTCGTTGGCAGGGTGAAGCCAAGGGCTACTTTTAGATAAATAAATGAATAGACTGCTTATACTTACACTGTGCTTACCACTTCTAACTGCACTAGGTAGCTATAAAAATCCCATAATGGGAGAGGTGTCCCCGGGTGCCCCGTCGGCGTCTGCGGCGGATATTGATAGGTGGACCAAACAACTATACTCGCCAGACCCCGCCACCCGTAGTTCAGCTGCCATATCTCTTCTAGGGCTCAATGAACAGAAGGCGCTAAAACCCCTACTCAATATACTCAATCTCTCACATGCAGCATCTAGACCGGTCCAAAAAAACGGCAACACGTCTGTATCGGATAAGGAGGTACTCATCTCAGTAATAAAGGTGTTCGGTTTCAAGGGGGACGACAGGGCCATTGGACCCTTAATAGACCTGATTCTGCATGACGACCCAGATATAAGACTGAGTGCTTGTGAGGCACTTGGCAATCTTCATTCGTCCGAGGCTATCCAGAGGATGTCGGCCAATCTTCTGAACCCTGGTTTTCCTCAAGAGTCGAGGGCCCTATTGGCAAGAGCCTTGGGTCATACAATGGAACAGGAGGCGGTCGAACCTCTAATTTCTGTGTTGAAGGAGGCAAAAAGCAGAGAACTTCAGGACACAGCCTTAGAGGCACTGAGGCACGTCTCAAGACAGTCCTTTGGTAGAGACCCTTCTGTGTGGGAGGATTGGTGGGCAACAAACAAGTACAAGACACGAGAGCAATGGCTAAGGGATCTTGTGGCAAAGTTGGGGGAGGCCAACGAACAACTTCAAGAACAAAGTGATGCATTAGAAAAGGAACTAGCCGAGAAAACCTTGTCCCTGCTAAGAGAGGCGACGGAAAAGAGGGATCACAAGGCAATCCTCGATGCCATGAGGAGTGAGTACCCAGAGGTTAGGGTCTCTGCCACAAAGGCATTGTCGCAGTTGGATAACCCGGACGCCGTGTCTACCCTTGTGACAGCACTAAATGACAGTGATAAAGGTGTGAGGGCGGCTGCTGCTCAGGCCTTAGGTGAGTTGGGCGACGAGAAGGCAGTAGAACCCTTACTGCACGCGCTTAATGATGAGGATATTTCCGTAAGAGAAAGTGTTGCACGAGCCCTTGCTAGCTTTAAGGGCATGAACGTTGTTGAATCATTGATAAACCTTCTAACGGAAAGTACGGTTCCTGTAGCAACAGCAGCGGCAGAGGCATTGGGTCGGATTGGAAATGCGGAGGCCGTAGAGCCACTCTCAAGCCTCTTAAATAGCAAGGAACCGAAGGTCAGAGAGGTAGCAGCTATAGCGTTGGGAAAGATAAAGGATGCTAGGGCTGTTGCACCTCTTATAAACAGCCTTAGGGACCCGGAAGAGAGGGTACGGTGGTACGCAGCCGATAGCCTTGGCTGTATAGGAAGCAGTGAGGGTGTAGAACCTCTGATAGAACTACTTTCTAAGGACAGCCCACGTGTCAGAGAATCCGCAGCCGTTGCCCTGGGGCAAATTGGGGACGAGAGGGCGATAGAACCCCTTGTGCAGGCTATGAAAGACCCTGACAAGAGGGTTGCAGAGCAAGCAACAGACGCCCTATTGTCTGTTGATATACAGTCGTACGAGGCCATGGGATATCTTGCAGATACGTTTTATACGCATGAGGACTATAATAAGGCGAGTCAGATACTGGAGAAACAGATCTCCAAGTTCTCTACTTCTGATGCATATAAGAAGAAAATCCCGGATAGTAGACTAAGGCTGGCCATTGCCTACCAGCAACAAAAGGATTGGCAGAAGGCCGCTACCCAATACGACGTATTATTGTCGGAGCATAACCCAAAAAATTTGGATATAATGGTTGCCTTAGTAGAGTGTTTAAAAGAGTTGAAACAATACGACCACATACTCGAGCTCTATTCTAGTTGGATGACAGAAATGTCCGAACGTACCATGATGTGGTGGGAAGGTCGGCTTGAGATTGTATACTTACTCTTTGAGCAGGGTAACTATGAAAAGATACAGAAGTTGATAGATGAATTCCAGCTAGAAGACCCCCAGCTGGGGGGGCCCCGCCTTAAAAGACAATTCCTGGAGCTTGCCGAAAGTAGTACAGGCAAGGCCCACGCCCAGAGAGGTAGGGCAGAAACCTCTATTGTGCCCTAAAGATAATATATGAAGATACTCATTGTTGGTGCGGGAGCGGTAGGGTTCAATCTGGCCAAACAGCTTTCTGGGGAAGGCCACACCATATCCGTAATCGAAAGCGACCCGTACAGATTCCGCAAGGTAACCGAGAAGCTTGATGTCCTTTGTGTAGGTGGCAGCGGTAATTCGCCCAGCGTGCTGGAAGAAGCAGGCATTAAAGAGGTAGACATGGTGCTAGCAGTCACTAACAGTGACGAGGTGAACCTTACAGTATGTCTGTTTGCCTATTGGTACGGCGTAAAAAGTAAGATTGCAAGACTCAGGAACGAAGAGTTTACTAGAGAAAATTCCATCCTGAATAAGAATCAGTTCTTTATCGACCGCATGATAAACCCCATACCCATCACCGTCGATTCGGTTCTGAAGGCCATAGAAACCCCAGGTGCTACATATGTGGCTGATTTTGTGGAATCTGATATATTATTCCGCGGTTTTCGCATACCATCAGACGCACCGATTGTGGGCAGAAAGATGCATGAACTTAGGGAAGTGGGCTCTACGGACTCATTTCTAATAGTGGCAATACAGAGGGGTGAAGAGATGGTGATCCCCTCTGGGGAAATGGAAATATGCCCAGAGGACAATATATTTGTGCTTTTGGCCAGGGCGAGTCTACCTTACTTCCTTCCAATGGTAAACAAGCGGACGGTGGAGACCAAAGGAATTGTTATCTATGGGGCAACCCGCATCGGAATCCAGTTGGCCAGTGCCCTGGAGAAAACAGCAGCGACTGTTATACTTATAGAACCTGACGAGGACAAGGCACAGACGGCGGCATCGAAGCTCGTCAATTCAACTGTACTTCATGGACACGCAACTGAGACTGAAGTCCTAAAACAGGCTACCTTTGAGCCTGTGGACTTCTTCATAGGGGCCTCAGAGAATGAGCAGGACAATATTCTTGCGTGCCTTCTGGCAAAGAAGAGGTACGCGAAAAAGACGGTTGTTATAACACACGAGCCAGACTATGTCCCTGTATTTGGCTCCATTGGCATGGACGTTGTTATTAATCCGCGGCTTATTACCGTAAGTTCAATCCTTCAGCATATAGCCCGTGGCCCTATCGTAGGAGTGGCTAAACTCTTTGACAAGACAGAGGCAGAGGCAACGGAAATGATAGCCGAAGATGGCTCTAGAATAGTGGGTAAAGAACTTGGTGCGGTTTCTTTCCCGAAGGGTTCAATACTGGGCGCGGTCATTAAAAACGGCACAATGATACTGCCGTACGGGGGGTGCGTGTTGAACCCTGGAGACCGTGCGATAGTGTTTTACATGCCAGAGGCAAGAGAAAGGGTGCAGACCCTGTTTGCAAGAGAATAGACACCCGTCCCTTCTTATCCAGCCGAATATTTCGCCTTTGAACCCCTTAACAAAATTAAAACTAAGCAGATAAAATGAACAAGTCACTGATTATATCCACTATAGGCGGACTACTAATCCTTCTGGCCATAGCCATGCTCCTGCCCCTGGCCGTGGCTCTATACTATGGGGACGGAGGTGATATACGTGCATTTCTGTACTCGGTGGTGATTACTGTCGCCATAGGTAGCACGATGAAATTCTTCTTTCAACCCGTGACGACAGAGCTCAGAATACGAGAAGGCTTCGTGACGGTCGTATTTGGCTGGATAATATGTGTGTCCTTCATAACACTGCCTTATTTGATTTCAGGCAGTTTGGAAACCATAAGTGACGCCTGCTTTGAGGCCATGAGTGGCCTGACTACTACCGGGGCCACAGTCATTGAGGATATAGAGTCGCTGCCTCGGGGCATAATCTTCTGGAGGAGCATGACTCAGTGGCTGGGGGGGCTGGGCATTGTAGTATTCTTTATAGCCTTTCTGCCCACCACGGGGCTGGGTGCCCATCACCTATTTAAGATGGAGATTCCAGGAGGCCCGCTCGCAGACAAGTTACACCCGAGGATAGCAGAGACCGCCAAATTGTTGTTTGTGATATATATAACCCTCTCACTGCTTGAGTTCCTCCTGCTCTGTCTGGGGAACATGCCAATATACGACGCCGCCTGCCACACCTTCAGCAACATCTCTACAGGTGGTTTTAGCCCTAAGAACGCAAGCATAGGTACCTATCACAGCTCATATATTGAGTCGGTTGTTATTGCCTTTATGTTCCTTGGTGCCTGCAACTTCATTATCTACTACCAGCTTGCCAGGGGACACGTAAGACGCGTGCACAAAAATGTAGAGCTGCGTTTCTTCGTGTTTATGCTTATTGTTTCCATCACGCTTGTAACGGCTTATTTGTACGCGAGTGGTACGCTGGGAGACAATTCTTTTAAAGGAACACTAAGGGCTGCTGCCTTCCAGACAATTTCTATCACTACGGGTACAGGCTTTACTACAGAAAACTTCGATGCTTGGCCCAATTTTTGCCGCTTCCTTTTACTTCTGATGATGTTCTTTGGGGGCTGCGCAGGTTCTACCACTGGGGCTATGAAGCACATCAGGATACTGCTACTACTAAAGTCTACGGCACGTGAGTTTGTCCGTCTGACCACACCAAGAGTAATAAAACACGTTAAGGTGTACGGAACTTCAGTTGATGAAGAGATTATAACCAACACCTATGGCTTTTTCGTCCTTTATATGGGCCTTTTTGGTGCCTTCTCTCTGATACTTGCAAGTATGGGGACAGATCTGGTTACGGCTATAAGTGCCGTTGCGGCTACTCTGGGCAATGTTGGACCTGGTCTTGGGCAGGTGGGTGCCACCATGAACTACGGTGGCCTGGACAGTATGGAAAAGTGGGTGCTTATCTTTTGTATGTTACTGGGCAGGTTGGAGATTTATAGCGTCATATTGATGTTTATGCTCTGGAGGCGCTAGGCAGTTCGTTTTTCTTTTATTTTGTCGTTTAGTGCAGTAAGTAGCTTATCTAAATCTGCTGACTTCCACTTGCATGCCGCCTCTACAGTAACCATCTTGGCCATAGTTCTCCTAGCCGTAGGGTTAGCAAGCTGAGAGAACCCAAAATCTAGAAACACATCGAGGGTCTCAGGGCAGGACTCCACTACGTCATAAACTATTGTGTCCTTGTTAACCACCGCCAGTCTCTCTACCCTTTCTGCCGTTCGCATTTCTTCCTTAAGGTTTATAGTATTCCAAAGATTGTAGGCAAACATGCCAAGGGCGGTAACCTCCACCCATCCAGATATGCCGACTACGGGATAAAATGAGCTTTGCGAGTATGGTATTAACATCTGGGCAAACACCCTCAGGAAGATACCGATGTTCAGAAGCAAGAAGGTCCACTCTGAAAGACGGATGTTATATATGGCAACTCCCCTGAAGGTGGGTACCATCTTAGACGCATAGCCTATCATCATCATTGAGACAAATCCCACCGTCACGGCATGGTTAGATGCTCCGTAGTAGAGATGGCCGGCTGGTGTGGCCTCACCCAGCGAGGGTACGGTCATACGTATCATCATCCCTATAATCAGCCATAAGTACGCAACTTTTATGGTCTTCTCGTAACTCCTGTCCATAACTACGTCTGCAAGTTCCCTTGTGGGAGTTTCGAAGACTCTGATACCATATGTAAACAAAAACATACCGACGGCCAGGGGATAGACCAACAACGATGAGAGGTACTCGACGAGATACAGGGCAAGGACGGCGTTCAAGAGCCAGAAGGTGAGATTTATTACTGGCGTGTTTGGTTCCCTTACGTCCAAAAAGGCATACACCGTCCTGAGGTTGACACCGAAGATGAACATAAATACAAAGCCGAATAGGAATATGTGTACAAGGTTATGGTGGATGGTGGCCGGTATCTCACCCGTGGAATTACGGAAGAGATACCCGTCTATATACAGGTTGAGGCCGCAAGCAGCTATAAACCATATAAGTCCTGCTATAAAGAACTTGTCAAATATCTCTGTACCCTCATGGCTTGCCTTAAAGGTCTTAAGGAGAACAAATGTAAAGATGAGTGCGCCAACTAACTGTAAGACACCGGAAAGTGGCAGGAGTATTGCAGGGAATGTATTTGGCGTAGCCTGCAATACCGTCCTCAGCACTATTCCTATCAACATTGCCCAAAAGCTCAGGTAGGTAATGCCCCTACCCTGCAAATCAGTGTTCTTCACCCTGGGCACGATGTAATAGGCAAATCCCATAATGAATAAACCTACCCAACCAAATAGCTGTGCGTGCCCATGGGCCTGCACAAGAGAGATGGGCGACACGTAGTAATCGTGGTTAAGCGCAATATAGGCCAGGATGGCTGCACCGAAGGTACAGCCTACTGTGAGGCATATCAACAGGGCCGCCTTAGCGTAGACGGCGTATATGGTGTCCTCTGCTAGAGAAGGTGGTACGACCTCTCCACTTGGTGGGCCCTGCGCAATCGACTCCTCCAGTTCCTTTACTAGTGCGTCATAGTCCACGTTATGGGCCTTGCAGAAGAAAGCGAGCGGTTCGTTGGGCCCGCGCACTCCGCCAGCAAGTACCAGCCTGTGCCTCTTGAACACCTCAAAGGTGTGGGGGTGTTCCTCAATAATTTCCTTGATTATGCTGTTGCGGTCAATTTTCATAAGAACACTAGTTATAGAGCTGATGCTCCAGTCTCAATTAGAATAGGCATAAAGAAGCATAGATACAATTGCCACGGATGCCGTCTCAGTACGTAGCACACTGGGGCCAAGACTTACCGGGGTAAAGCCTGCATGCGTAGCCGCGTCCGTTTCTTTATTCGAGAAACCTCCTTCTGGCCCGATGACGCACAGGATATTTCCAGGGTCTTCATTGTCCCTCACCACCTCGCTGAGCGCTACTGCCTCTGGGTCTGTAGACGCAAAGAGCTTTTGGCTATAGGCATCTGCCGAGTTCATCAGCCTTGAAAATGACAAAACGTCTGCAATCTCAGTTATATAGGTGCGGCCGCACTGCTTGGAGGCTTCCACCGCAACACTTCTCCACTTTTCTACCTTGCGTGAACCTTCCGGCACAAGCTTTACCGCACTCCTCTCACATTCCAGCGGTATCAGTTTTCTCACGCCCAGTTCACAGCATTTCTGCACCAGGAACTCGGACTTCTTTCCCTTTGGTACAGAAAAGGCCAGGGTTATAGCAATCCTGGCCTCTCTGTTAACTTCATCTACACCATCTATGGCTACACGAGCCCGATCCCTCTGCGTCTCAACAACCCTGCCTACAGCCTCTCTGCCTTTTCCGTCAAACAGGAGCAGCCTTTCGCCGAGCCCTACCCTCTTGACGTGGAGCATATGGTGCGCCTCCTGCCCGTTTATCCAGAGTTCTCCATTATCCGGCAACATAGGGGCGTAAAAGCGCTCCCACTTCTTTCCCATAAGTTATAGGGTGAGTATGCAATCGTTGAGGAATACTAAAGGAACATTCTCAGGCAGTACCCTTCGGAGGGGATGCCTTGGGTGAAGCCGTTGTTTTTGTTGCAACCGCCGTTGCGGCCTTCTCTTTTTCCTTTTTCGGCCTTCGTGGCTCGATGGCCATGTCTATGAACTGGTCTACCCAACCCTGCACTACAGGCCGTCCATCCCTATAGTTCCTAATTATATTGGTAGGGCAGACCTTCACACACTCACCGCAGGAGGTGCACTTGTCATAGTCAATTACAGCAAGGTTATTCTTGACGTGAATGGCATCAAAAGGACATGCCTTTTCACACTTGAAGCAGGCGATGCATGGGTTGTTGCACTTCTTCTTGGCCGGACCGCCCTTATCCAGGTTCATACACCGTACGTGCACGTATTTGGATACGGGCAGTATCTGGTACAGGCTCTTCGGGCACACCTCGGCACACTTTCCGCAGGCAATGCAGCGTTCCTCTATGACATGCGGGAGTTTATTCTCGTCCAGATATATTGCCTCGGTGGGACAGACCACGGCACAGTCGTCAAGGCCCAAACATCCAAACTCACAACCCTTTTGTCCACCCTGTACCAAAGAGGCTGCGCGGCAGGTCTTAACACCACTATAATTGAACCTGTTCTGTACGTTTTTTGCGCTGCACATGAGTACTGCAACGCGTTTTTCCTTCTTGTCGGCCTTTACCCCCATTATTCCGCCGACTATATCTGCCGTCTCCTCCCCGCCAGGTACACATAGGTTCACCTCTGCTTCACCCGTTGTAATTGCCTCTGCATATTTACCACAGCCAGGATAGCCACAGGCGCCGCAGTTGATCCCTGGTAGGGAATCCTCTATCTGGGTCTGTTTAGGGTCTACTTCTACATGAAATCTTTCAGTGGCAATGGCCAAACCAAAGCCGAAGAGCATTCCCAAGAAACCCATAGATACGAATGCCACCATTACTATGTCCATCTACCAGACCTCCTCAACGAATCTAACTATTCTAATATATTTAGTAGTTCTCGCTACCAGCTCACCATGCCAGAGAAACCCATAAAGGCAAGGGCCATCAGTGACGCGCTAACAAATGCGATAGGCACACCCTGGAAAGACTTCGGCAGGTCAAGCAACATAAGCCTCTCGCGCACCCCTGACATAAGCAGGAGCGCCATGGTAAACCCAATGCCCGCGGCAAAACCCTGAACGGCGACCTCTAATATGGAGAGGTGCATGGGGGCATTGGTGGTACCAAGTAGTGCTACCCCAAGTATGGCACAGTTAGTGGTGATAAGAGGAAGGTATATCCCCAGACTATCATAAAGGGCAGGGGCCGTCTTCCTCATAACCGTTTCTACCAACTGAACCAGAGTAGCTATTACTAAAATATAACTTATTGTCTTTAATACGTCAACCATTCCTGTCTCGGCAACCCCTGGGAATACCACGCCAAAGATATTCGACGGTCCGGGCAGTAGCACATAATTGTAAATGACCCAGGTCGCCGTAGAGGCCAGGGTCATGACGAACGTAACCGCCATACCCATGCCCAGGGCTGCATCCATGCTCTTGGAGACCCCAAAGAATGGGCATAGCCCAAGGAACCGTGCAAGCACATAATTATTTACAAATATTGCACTTATGATAATGGTAAAGAGTTTGCTGAGTTCGCCTTCCATCTATATCTTTTCTCCCCTGCTGAGTTTTCGCCAGTTAAAGTAGGCCAAAAGCAGTCCGAGTGCTAAAAACGCCCCCGGGGCCATGATTAGTACTGAAGCGGGCTGGTAACTCTCCGATATCTTGATGCCGAGTATTGTGCCCGTACCGACCACCTCACGAATGGCCGAGAGCGTTACCAGTGCTATGGTAAAACCTAAACCCATGCCTGCTC
>JBHICS010000006.1:0-11231 GCA_046759685.1 Candidatus Brocadiales bacterium
ACTCGTATTTAATGCATCCCTTGCGAACAAGAAGATAGGCGACTTTGATGCGAGCCTGGTAGAGGAGTTTTTGGAGGCCCTTTGCGTCAACGCCGCAATCAACCTGCACGTGAACGTGCCCTACGGCACCAACAGCCACCACGTCGCAGAGGCCATATTCAAGGGCCTCGCCAAGGCCCTCACAAAGGCCGTAGGCCTGGACGAAAGGATAAAAGACGTCCCCTCCACAAAGGGTGTCATCTAGTTTTTGATAAGAAAGGATTGAAAATAATCGTAGGGGCGGGGGCAACCTCGCCCCTTCTGTTTTATAGCAGGGTAGGGCACGGCCACGCCGTGCCTCTTTATGACGTGACCAGGTGTAGAGGGTATTGAAACCTCGTAGGGGCACGTTGTCCGCCTGAGGCGGATCAGAATGACACGGGGTATTGATGCAATTGTTGTAAAGGTTTAGTTAGAGGCTTACAGCAGCTCTATATCCTTACCCTCCATTGAGCGCTCACAGTAGTGACAGCGGAGGTGGGGTGGGTCCTTCTTCTCCACGCGGAAGTGGGTGTGAATTTTTTCGTGATTGCTTACGCAGTTCGGGTTAAAGCATTTTACTATCCCCATAAGCTCCTCTGGTAGGCTCACCCTTCTCTTTTCTATAACCTCGTAGTCTTTTATGATGTTGAGGGTGGCGTCGGGGGCTATAAGGGCGATCTTGTTTGCCTCCTCCTGGGTCAGGTTCTTTCCCTCTATCTTTATTATGCCTTTTTTGCCCAGGTCTCCGCTGGTGAGGTTCATCCCTACAAGGACTACCTGGTCCTCGTTTTCTATGTTAAGGATGCTGGCCACCTTGAAGGTGTTTTTACTTTCTATGTGGTCTATGACCGTACCGTTTTTTATGGCCGAGACCTGTAGTTGCTTCACGTTCATCTACTAACCTAACTCCTTTGCCCCTAATACAGAGGCAAGTATCGCCTCCCTGACGGGTATCCCGCTATGGGCCTGTTGGAAGTATACGGCATGTGGGGTGTCGTCCAGACTCTCGTCCATTTCGTCTACCCTGGGGAGTGGGTGGAGAATTTTGAGGTTTTCTTTTACCTTTAATCTGTCCAGTATGGCCTTGCTTAGATGATACGCGCCCTTGACCTTTCCATACTCAACGGGGTCTGCGAACCGTTCCTTTTGTACGCGTGTGCAGTATAGGGCGTCGAGCTTGTCGCTTACTTCTTCCAGCGAGGTGGTTTCCTGGAATTTTACGCCCTTATCCGTTAATTCATCCAGCAGGTCAGGGGGCATGCGAAGGCTTGATGGCGAGATAAAATACATGGACGATTTGAAGTGTGCCAGTGCATGTGCGAGTGAGTGCACAGTGCGGCCGTATTTTAGGTCGCCGATAAACCCGATCGTAAGGCCTTCCAGTGTGCCCTTGGTCTGTTGTATGGTGTAGAGGTCGAGGAAGGTCTGGGTGGGGTGTTGGTTCACACCGTCCCCGGCGTTAATTACGGGTATATCTACCGTGTCTGCCACCAGCCTTGCTGCGCCGTCCAGGAAGTGTCGTATGACGATTGCGCTTGCGTATCCTGCGACAATCTTTACCGTGTCCCGGAGGGATTCACCCTTGACGACCGAGGTGGCCCCCGGTTCTACGAAGCTGATGACCTCTCCACCCATCAGCTTCATGGCCGACTCAAAGCTCATCCGGGTGCGCGTGGAGGGCTCAAAAAACAGCGTGGCCAGCACCCTGCCCTTCAGCAGGTCAGGATGTGTCTTTTCCTCCATCTCCTTGGAGAGGCTTAAGATATAGAGAATCTCTTCCTTGGTAAAATCCCTGATGGAGATGATATCTCTATCCTTTAGGCTGGCCATACGGCGATATACTATCAGGGACGGTCTGCCTGTACAAGGGGAAAAACCACTCGGTTATTTATCTGGTCAAACTGAATACCCTACTATTAAGGGCATCAGTCGGGTCCCTATAATCTCCCCCAGGGCCCCCTTTCGACATGTTCTTTCGGAAAAGGTTGTGATGCGGTCAGGTGTGACGGGGCCGCCGCAAATGACCAATGGCACGGGGTCGTGTGAGTGTGACCTGAGCCGACAGGGTGTGGTATGATCTGCGGTGAGGGCCACCACGGTCTTTTTAACGTCTATCTCTTTCAATAGGGGGCCGAGATAATACCTGTCTATGGCCTCGATTACCCTTTTCTTCTCCTGGCCGTCGCCGTCATGGCCCGGTATGTCGGGTCCCTTTATGTGCACATAAATGCCGTCGTGTTTACGAAGCGCTTCAAGGCTTTTTTTCACTCGCAGTGAATAGTCCTTTTTCAGGTTAGGTGTGGGTGGTGGGATTTTTACGACTTGCATACCTGTCAGTAATGCTATACCACTTTCTACGGGCATATCGGCAAGGCACGCAAAATTTTTACCGAATTTCTTCTTGATGCTTGGGAATTCTGGCAGCCTGTCGCCAGCATCTCTAAGGAGGATTAGATTGGCCGTCTTATGCCCGAGGCGCTTACGCTTCTTATTAATAGGAGATGCATCCAGTATCTCACTGCTCTTTATCACGAATTCGTTTACGAGTAGAGCGGCAAGGGAGGCGGCCTTCATGTCTTTGCATTTATTTAGCGGTCTTGCGTACTGTACTGTGTGTGGGTAGGAATCTTCTTCCAGCGCTATGCCCAAGATGCCATCCCTGTCATAGGCGGGGTCTGTGTTGGTTATCTCACCCGAGAGTTCGTTCGTTCTTGAGCGTATTACCAGCACGGCCCTGTGGCCGATGGTGTTTTTTAGCTTGAAGGTGGAAGGTATGGAGTCGAGTTTCAGCGTAGAATTTATCTCCTTGCAGAGGACGCTGGCCTCATCTGTAGAGAGGTTTCTACCGACGCGGCGGTCTAGGATATCCCTCCCAGGGCCCCTTGTGGCGAAGTTGGCCCTCAGGGCGAGTTGGCCGGGTCTTATTTCGAGCCTGGAGGCAAATGATTCTAAGGGCCCCCTGCCAGTGTAGTAGTGGAAGGGGTCATAACCAAGGATGCTTATCACTGCTACGTCGGACTCGGGGGCCACACCCTTCTTTACCGGGTGCATTAGACCCGTTCGTCCACTTTCGGCAAGCTGGTCCATGTGCGGCGTATTAGCTGCCTCAAGGGGTGTCTTGCCATTTAGTTCCTTCAGTCCGTAGGGGCCGTCAGACAGCCCATCTAGTACAATATAAAGGATTTTTCTTTTGGCCCGTTTTGCCATGGCTTACCTTCCGTATTGTTTGATGGCCTCTTTATACAAGTCGTTTCCCTCAGAGTCGTAGGCCACGATGCAGGAGAAATCCTCTACCTCCATGCGGTGGATGGCCTCTGTGCCCAGGTCCTCAAAGGCTATCTTCTCGCACTTTTTTATGGTCTTTGCTATGAGGGCACCTGCGCCCCCGATGTTTGAGAAATGAACGGCCTTATGCTTCTTGATGAGGTCTATTACTTCTTGAGACCTGTTCCCCTTGCCGATGGTGCCCTTGAGGCCCATTTTATAGAGTGTCTCCATATATGAGTCCATCCTGGAGCTTGTGGTGGGGCCTGCGGAGCCCACCACCTGTCCTGGTTTGGTAGGGGTGGGGCCCACGTAGTAGATTATCTGTCCATTGAGCTCGAAAGGAAGTGGTTCGCCCTTTTTGATGAGTTCCATTAGGCGCTTGTGGGCGGCGTCTCTGGCGGTGTAGAGGGTTCCGGTGATGAGCACCCTCTGCCCGGCCCTGAGGCTGAGAACGGTGGCTTCGTCGAGTGGTGCCTTTATCTTTATAATTTCGTTTGTCATCTTTTCTCGATCAATATATTGTGCTTTATGTAATAAATCCAGCCGGGTTTTTGGTGTTACAGTACTACAGTCTTGACCCTGTGTGAGTGGCACTCTATGTTTACCGCCACGGGGAGACTTGCGATGTGGCAGGGGTACGTCTCTACGTGCACTGCGAGGGCGGTGGTGCGTCCTCCCCATGCCTGAGGGCCCAGGCCCAGGTTGTTTATCTTTTCCAAAAGCTCCTCTTCTAGCTCCCTTATGTGGGGTTTCGGATGGTGGTCACCCACGGGGCGGAAGAGGGACTTTTTTGCGATAAGCGTGGCCTGGTCAAAGGTCCCGCCAATGCCTACACCTACTACGAGCGGTGGGCAGGGCTTGCCGCTACCTACTAGCACAGTGTCAACTACAAAGTCAACCACCCCTTGTCGACCCTGTGCAGGGGTTAGCATCTTGAAGCGGCTCATGTTCTCGCACCCCGAGCCCTTTGCCATCATGGTAATCTTTATCCCGTCTCCGGGCACTATCTCTGTGTGAACAAATGGCGGGGTATTGTCCCTGGTATTCTTGCGATCTAGCGGGTCACCGACAATCGAGGCCCTGAGGTAGCCCTTTGTGTAGCCCTGGCTGACACCCTTATTAATGGCTTCAAAGGGTGTATCTCCTACTATATGTACGTCCTGACCAATCTCGGCAAATACTATGCTGTTGCCGGTGTCCTGACATATGGCCGCATCCTCCTTTTTGCCTATTTTTGCATTCTCCAGTAGTTGTGCCAAGATGTCCTTGCCTATTGGAGATTCTTCTTTCTGGTAGGCCTTTTCGAGGGCGACAATAAGGTCATCCCCTGGGAGATGTGTTATCTCCATAAAGGTCTTTTCTACCGTTTCTGTAATGGTTTGCGAATCTATCTGCCGCATGGGCTAGTCTTGATGTGTATAGCCGTATTTTATGGCCCGGACATTTTCTTCCAAGAAGCGTGCCGGCAAACCGGAACGGAAGTCCACCTTGTCTATAGGTATGCCTATGTGGTGTAGGAGCCTGCCCAGGGCGATCATGTTGATAAAGATGGGGCTACCGAATCTTTCTATGGCTTCTCGTTTGAATGGTACGATGTCCTTGGTATCCGTGGGCTCCACGTATTCAGCAATAGACTCCTCGATAATCTGCCTATCGGCATCGAATCTCCTCCGCGCCGGCCTCGAGAGCTGGAGGCATATATCCGCCCTATCAAAGAATGGTACGTCTATTCTTTCGTCCGAGAAGATGAGTTCGGCAGTAATCTCTCCACCCCTTACAGAGGCATCGTAGAGTAGGTTGAGGCTGACCTCTTTACCGAGCTTTGCGAGTATGTTGGCTAGGGCGTGGGCCATTACCTTTATGCCTTGGCCCGCCTCTCCAGCTATTACGAGCCTCTTTGGCGCAGCCTGTGGCAGTTTTGTCAGTTGCTTAACAAGAAGCACCATGCTTACGCCAAGAAACCCCTCTTCAATGCTGGCCTTTTCTACAAAGCCCGTACTTTCTAGGAAGTTGCACGTTACACGGTCCTCTGGGTATGCGAAAACCCTGCTCTCGTAGCACTGTCTTTTTTCAAATTCTGAGAGGGTTTTTTCCAGGAGTTTGTGGCCGTAGCCCTTTCCCCTGAATTTTTTCGATATGGAAAACCAGTGAATGTGGCCTACACCTTCTAACACCCAGCCGAACATGTAGCCTACCGTCTTTCCGTTTTCCTTGGCTACAAGATAGACGCTGTGCTCGTCTTTCAGTCTCTTCTTCACCTTTGCGGGTGTATATGGCTCTTTGAAATGCTTTCTTTCCTCCAAGGGGCGGTCCCTGTGTAGCTCTTCTACAGTTTCATTGAATAGCTTCTGGACCTCCTTTACGTCTGAATCCGTCATGGTTTTTATACTGAGGGCCATTTTGTTATACCTATCTCGTAGTGCCCTAAGAAGTCAGCGTAGTCGTTTATCAAGTATCTTTTTTTGTAGTCCATTAACATTTCGTAGCCATCTTTGAAGCCTACGCGTCGGCCGTTGTTTACGATACACTGGCAGACCGCGTCTACGAAGGAAAGCCCCGGATGTCTGAGGGCCTCAACGATACACTTCTTGAGGTGTTTCAGGTGGAACGTAGTGCTTCTGGCATAGAAGCAGTTATGTGCCTTGATGATTGCCTGTGCGTTGATGGGGACGTCGTGGCTTCCGTCGGGGGTGGTAAGTGTATAGGCGCCTCGTGGAGAGGTGGGCGATACCTGCCCGCCGGTCATCCCATATATCTCGTTAGAAAAACAGATTATAGTTATAGGCGTGTTCCTCCTGGTGGCGTGCAGCAAGTGGTTTCCGCCTATTCCTAGAAGGTCGCCGTCACCGCTTAACACTACTACGTTGAGGTTGTCGTTAGCTGTTTTTATGCCCTCTGCCACCGGTATTGCCCTGCCGTGAGCCGTATGAACGGAGTCTAGGTTGAAGAACCCCGCACTTCTTCCCGAACAACCAATACCGGATACTACCACCGTTTTGCTCATGTCGAAATTAAGCTCTTCAAAGGCATCGCATGTAGATTTGAGGACCTGGCCGTTGCCACAGCCTGGGCACCATGGCGTGGGAAGGTTCTCTTTTTTTAAGAAGCGCATAAAGCGTGTTGTGTCTTCCATAAATATTACCTTTCTAGTTTACTGCTGAGGCGTGTTTCAGGTCCTTATTCCTTATCTCGACGAGTTTGGCCCATATCTCTTTTAGGTCTATCTTTCCACCAAGAAGGGAGACAAGCTCTACATGTCTGTGTATGACGCTTTCTATCTGGCTGCGGTACTGGCCGAGATTCATTTCTAATATGATTACATTATCGTATTTCTCGGCGATGTCCTTTAGGTCTTCGATTATGGGAAAGATCCTGATTGGGCGAAATATGGCATACCGGTCCTTGAATTTGTATGCGGCCCTGGAGAGCGCACCGTAGGAAATTAAAAGGGTGTCGGCGGTGTCGTTTTCAATATATTCGTAGAAGTTGTACTTTTTCGATACGTCTTTGCACTTTTTCTTAAAACGTTCCAGAAGAGCCCGGTGCACGTTTGGGTCGGAGGTTATAGGCTTGGTGGTGTCTTTGTGTGTAAGGCCCGTAAAGTGGCGTTTGCCCGGGCCAAGGGGTAATTTTGACCTGCTGACCGTGGGGTATTTTTTTAACTCCACGGTCTCGTAAAGGTGGCTTATGTAGCCGTCACTTAGTAGGATTACGGGGCTCATAGATTCCTCTGCCGCATTGAACGCGCTAAATGTATAACAGTAGAGTTCCTCTACGGAATTGGGATATAAGACTATGGGGCAATAGTCTCCGTGGCTGCCAAATTTTGACTGCATTATGTCTCCCTGTGCAGGGAAGGTTGGCATGCCTGTGCTGGGCCCCACCCTCTGAACGTTAACGACTACCAAGGGCACTTCCATCATATGTGCAAGCCCAATACTCTCCTGCATGAGTGAGAAGCCGGGACCGCTGGTAGCTGTCATCACCTTTTGCCCGGCCAGTGAAGCACCTATTATTGCGTTTATCGAGGCTATCTCGTCCTCCATCTGCATGACCTTTATGTGCTTCCTGCCAACAAGCTCGTGCAGAATCTCCGAGGCAGGAGTGATGGGGTATCCCGCGTATAGCCCAAGACCGGCCCTCTCAGCAGCGTATACAATGGCTTGGTTACCCTGTAGTAGAAGTTTCGACATTATATATTTTCACTACCTCAATGGCCATATCAGGACAATATCTCTCACAGTTAAAGCAGGCGATGCATCTGTCGTAGGATACAAGCTTGCCCTTTACTATCTCCAGGTTCTGAGTGGGACAGAACTGTGGACAGATATTGCATCGCTTACAGTACTTATGGTTTATAGCAACCTCTCCCTTTTTCCGTGGCATGGTCTTATTATATCATTTCCTTCGTGCTTTTTGTTAAGCCTGTTTCTTTAAGTAGCCAGTCCGTTTTAGCCCCAATCTCGGCCGGGTTCTTGACCACTGTGACGCCGGCCTGGCGCAGTGTTTGTATTTTATCCTCACAGGTGCCTGAACCACGGTCTACTATGGCGCCGGCATGTCCCATGCGCTTACCCTTTGGTGCGTTCTGTCCTGCAATGAAGCTGACTACGGGTTTGTTGAAGGAGTCTTTTATAAATCTGGCCGCCTCCTCTTCTGCCCCGCCTCCTATCTCCCCGATGAGTACTACGGCACAGGTGTTACTATCGTCCTTGAATAAACGAAGGATGTCAACGAAACTGGTGCCTGGTATGGGATCTCCACCTATACCGACGCATGTTGACTGGCCTATGCCTAGTTTGGTGAGTTGCCAGACCACCTCATAGGTAAGTGTTCCACTCCTTGAGATGACGCCGACGTTGCCGGGTGTATGGATGTAGCCGGGCATGATACCTATTTTTGTTTCGCCCGGGGTGATAACGCCCGGGCAATTGGGCCCTATAAGTCGGCTCCCCGTTTGCGCCAGGTATTTTTTAACCCTTATCATATCGAGTACGGGTATGCCTTCAGTGATACACACAATAAGTTGTATACCGGCCTCGGCTGCCTCCATGATTGCGTCAGGGGCAAAGGGGGCGGGTACGAAGATTATTGAGGCGTCCGCTCCAGTATCATTAGCGGCATCAAGCACGTTATCATATACTGGTAGTCCAAGGTGGGATGTTCCCCCTTTGCCGGGGCTGACCCCTGCAACCAACTTCGTACCGTACTCAAGCATGAGTCTGGCATGAAATGTCCCCGCTGCACCGGTCATCCCCTGACACAGGACCTTGGTATCGCGGTTTACTAATATCACGGCATGGCCTTTATTGGACAGGAAAGGTTAAGCTTATACCTCCCCTTAGCTCCCCAGGTTTGTAGTTTTCCATGTAATAGTTGGTCACGTCCTTCCCATCACCTGTGGGGCTGTTGGCTGGGTCACCGTGGCACTTGAGACAGAGCTCTCTGATGTAGAGGGGGTGGAAGTAGCGGTAAATGACCTTTTTTGGTTTCTCACCTACCTTAAGGAATTCTCCAAAACCTATGCCTGGAGGAAGCCCAAGGTCCGTAAATCTGTTTATCTGGGCCTGTTCCCACCGGTCGGGAAGGTCAGCCGGATTCCTGGGTCCGTAATCGCCCTTTCCCTCAGAGACGAACCTGACCACGATCCCTGTCCTGGTGGCAAAATCCCTGGTAATGGCCTTGGCGAAGGTAACGGGGTCGATGCCTTTGTGGCTGTAAGGCTCGTCTTTGGGCAGAGGTATGCCTAGTTTTGCGTTGTGTGTATTGATAACATCCAGGCTGCCGGCTATGAAGAAGCCCGAAATGGTCAGCATGTTTATGATGTTTTTGGCCATTTTCTCAAAGTCATAAATCTGAGTGAAACCGTTTCTGACGGGGAAGATTGTCAGAGCGCATATTAACACCAGAAACGTAATTTTTTGTAGGGGTTTCATTCCTGTTCTCCCTTCCCTGACGGGCAAGCCGTGGTTAATCGATGGGGAATGTAAGACTTATGGCACCGCGAAGGTCTCCTAGCTTGTAGTTTTCCATCTTGAATCCAGTAACGTCTTTACCGTCGCCGGTGGGGCTTCTTGCAGGGTTACCGTGACACTTAAGGCAGCGGTGCTCTATGTATAAGGGATAGATATAACGATAGACCATCTTATATAGTTTTGCATTACCCACCTGCTCGACCTCTCCATAGCCTATACCCTTGGGGTATTTTATCTTGGAGAATTTCTCCAGTTGTTTTGCCTCCCACTTATCGGGTTTATTATAGCTATTCCTTGGGCCGGGCTTGCCCTTTCCCTGCGAGACGAATTTTATCTCTATACCAGTCAGCTTGGTAAACTCGTTCCCTATCAGGGTGGCGAAGCCCTCGGGGTTGATACCCTTATAGCTGTAGGGTTCGTCTTTTGGGAGTGGTTCGCGAATCCTTGCATTATGGGTGTTTATTACATCGATGTTTTCCGCAATGAAGTCTGTCGTTGCATTTAACATGTTGACGATGGCGTGCGACATCCTTTCGAAGTCATATACTTGAGCCCTGCTGTCTTTAGCAAACAAGAAACTCAGCGCTACAAAAGCCAATATGAACCCAGTCTTCCTCACTGCGTCTTTCATGGTGTATCCTCCGCCTGCTTTAATGGGTATTTTGCTGTGTGGCTTCCAACACCTTTTTAGCTGCTTCTTCCATACCTTCCGTGAATACTATCTTGAGCCCTGATTCCCCCAGCGTCTTTCTTGCAATGTCGGCGTTGGTGCCCTCCAGTCTTACTACCAAGGGTACCTTAAGCTTCATGTCCTTTAGAGCAGATATAATGGCCTCGGCTATGATATCACATTTTACAATGCCACCAAATATATTTACCAGGATGGCCTTTAGCCTGTTGTCGTCGAAGAGTATTCTGAAGGCCTGAGTTACCTTTTCTGTTGAGGCGTCACCTCCAACGTCCAGGAAGTTGGCGGGGTGGCCTCCATGGTGTCTTATTATGTCCATGGTTGCCATGGCCAGCCCTGCACCGTTGACTAGGCAGCCTATGTCGCCTTCAAGCCCCACATAGCTCAGGCCGTAGGCAGACGCCCTGGCCTCCAGTGAGTCATCAGGGGGCCGTCTAATGGTGGCCATTTCAGGGTGACGGAAGGCGGCGTTATCGTCGAGGTCTGCCTTTGCGTCCACGATGGAAAGCGACCCGTCATGACAGACGGCAAGGGGGTTTATCTCTAGGAGGGAGAAGTCGTTTTCTATAAAGGCGCGAGAAAGACCTTTAATCAAGTCAGTGGCATCCCTTGCTAGAGGGCCTCCCAGCCCGAGAGCAGATGCCATCCTTCGGGCCTGAAATGGGTGAAGGCCAAATGAGATGTCAAAGGGCTCCCTGAAGATTTGCTCTGGAGAGCGTCTGGCCACCTCTTCTATCTCTACCCCCCCTTCCGGACATCCCATAAGTAGCGGAGTGGCCCCGCCCCTGTCCACTAAGAAAGAGATGTATATCTCCCTTTTAATATCGAGGGCCTCCTGTATTAGTACGGCTTGAACTTCTTCCCCATCTGGGGTGGTTTGGGCGGTAACGAGCTTGGAGCCTAGGAGTTTTTCTGCAGAGATTCGGGCCTCCTCAGGGCTATTTACCTTTTTGATGCCGCCTGCCTTACCTCTGCCACCTGCAAGGATTTGTGCCTTTAATATGGCCTGGGGACAACCCAGTTCGCAAAATACCTTCTCCGCCTCCTGGGGAGAGAATGCTACCGTACCCCTTGAGACATGGCGGTCATGTTTCCTCAGAAGGTCTTTTGCCTGGTATTCATGCAGTTTCAAGGCTGCCTATTTTTTGCTTCTAACTGGAAGAGCTCCGGCAGGTGCTTTTTTGTCTGCTCCAGCATCTCTTCGTTGGAGATTGTAGTAACCCTTCCCTGCGCATATTGTTCCATCACCCATTCCTGTATCTTCAGTATAGCAGGATGGG
>JBHICS010000007.1:0-11154 GCA_046759685.1 Candidatus Brocadiales bacterium
CTTTGCATAAACTCTGCGGCAGCCCTACTGACTACCGGGAGACAGGTGGTGGAGCCAGAGATGAAGATTGTACTCTTTGAACTGTGAGGCTCCCCGTAGCAGCAGGACGTAAAGAGCAGGGCAGCGATAATATTTCTAAGGAGAAGCATCCTCTCTCCTTCTTTTTACGACTGCTGTTTCAGTAAATGAAGAAGGTCTGGGGATATGTCTGTGGGCTCGTCCACATCCTTCAATGGCTCCAGTACAGCAATGGACAGGTTCAGCCGTTTTGCCTTATCAAGGGTCTGCTGAAAGACCTTGTCGGTACTCCAGTCTACCGAGTCAAATAGTTCGGGTATATATTGGGAAAGCCCTAATAGATAGTACCCACCGTCTTGTGCCGGGCCTATTACCACATCGTTCTCACCAAGATGC
This sequence comes from Candidatus Brocadiales bacterium, assembly GCA_046759685.1. GTDB lineage: Bacteria > Planctomycetota > Brocadiia > Brocadiales > Bathyanammoxibiaceae > JBHICS01. The sequence goes on from JBHICS010000007.1 coordinate 415, forward strand.
CGTAAGGTCTTGGTGATGATGCCCTGTGTGATGCCCAGGCAGTCGGTGCCTATGACAACGGCACGCCTGGCACCAGAATCGAAGACGACCCCAAATGCATTAGATATTTTTTCGCCTAAGTCCTGTCCTGACTGTTTGATATAGCTTAGGTCGCCACCTAACCAGTCTTTTATGTCTGAAGCCCGACGCGGCGGGTTAAAGAATATGATGGTCTTGTATTGTCTGCACCCCTTGAGGCGTCGGACAATGTCCTCAGCCATAACCTTGTAGAAGCAGGCGGCAACCTCGGCCCCAACGGTTTTAGCCAAACGTGTCTTTACCTTTCCGGGCTCCGGGTATTTAACAAATGCTATAAGGACGTCTTCTGCCGTTACCACTTATTTCTCACCCTGAAATAGCGCCGTGTTCGGGAAATAGTCCTTCCATGCAAACCAGAAGGAGACCATGTTTGGTATCCGTTCTAACCCCTTTCCCTTGAGTGTCCCCTCGACTGCCTCCCCGGTAAGGCCCTGCCACAGGCTGCCTGTTTCGTTATCCGTAATTAACAACTCGCCCGATGCAGAAGTCCCTTTCTCCTTAAAGGTGAGGGTCGTGTCCCCCAGTCTTCTGTCAAAGACGGTAGCAGTCTTACTATCCCTTGAAAACACCACTACGAGCATTATTTCGCCTATCTCATCGTTGACCACAGGGGACTTATCTAGGTATGAAAAGGGATAGGCCCCGGCCTCTTGGCCGATCTTTACCCCTACCACACGTTCCTTAGCGGGTATTCTCCTGTCAGGGTGCTTGAGGGGCATAATTCCGGGCCTGTTTGGGTCGGCATGATAATCCTGGTAAGGGTCTGTATCATATTTTCTCCCCCAAAGACCACCTTTTGACAACACCAGTGTGGAGGGATTTGCCTGCTTCCACTCCTTCCAGGTAGTATGTGTAGATGGAACTGGTTTCAAGACCTTTCCTTCTAACGTGCCGGCGATGGCCTCACCAGTAATATGGCTCCATAGAGAATGGGTCTGCCGGTCGTACATGAGTAGTGCATTCCTCCAAAGTTTGCCGGATACGCCAAACTCAAGGACTTCACCATTTACTTTGTCACGGATGTAGACCACACCCGTAAAGCACAGTGGTCACCATGTGACGGCGATAGGCTTATCTGAAATAACATCATTTACTATTTCGTGGGCACTTAAGACATAGAGCGGGTATGCCTTCATCTCACCGTCCACCTTCAGGCCGATTACCGGCTCGTCTTCTTTCATCTGCTTATCTGCCTTTTCCCCAGAGGCAAATTTAGGGTGGTCTATTGACCTGATGGCGTCCTCGGGCAGGGCCGAAAGTATTTCCTTGGGATCAATCTCTACCCCCTGGGCTGTGGCCTGATACACCTGCGTGCTGGCTGGTGTTACTGCCAATAGGGCTATAATAAGTTCCTTCTGATATACCCGGACGACGGATGGCTTTACAGCCAATAGGGCTACAAAAAGCGTAAGCGCATAAACATTTATTGCGTCTTTTCTATCCACAGCACCTGTTGTCCTTATCTGGATCTGTCTTGCAGATAAAATCGTTGGTGGCGTTACCCGACGGGTCAATGACGATGAAGCGACCCGAATAAGGCGGCTTCTTAAGTTTTTCTGCGGTATCTGTGCAGACCTCTATTTCCTCTCCTTTGGGGAATAGATGTCCCTCCTCGTCTATGACCGCCTTGAGGGGGCCGAGGTAAACGGCCTTGTGTCCGCGATAGTTACACTCGGTGCGCTTCTCGTACTTGTAGCCCCTTATTGTTATGGAGAAGAATTTACAATCCTCCACCTCCTGCCAGAACGTCTTGGATAGGATATCTGTGCCGTAGAAACCCGCTTGTTCGATAAAGGCCAGGAACTCTTCCTCCGTAAGGGCCCCGCTCAGGCACTGTCCCCACAGCAGCTTGTCTGCGCGAAGATGTTCTGGGACCTTTTTGTCGGAGACTATGTCTGATACCACAATGCGCCCATGATCCCTGAGGACCCTCCACATCTCGCGAAAGACCTGTTTCTTATCTGGTGAGAGGTTTATAACGCAGTTCGATAGTATTATGTCCACGGACCCCGATTCCGCAGGAATTTCTTCCAAAAACCCCTTCCTGAAATCTACCACGTCATAGCCGAGGTTTCTCGCCACCTCCGACTTGAAATCTGTGGCTCTATCCAGCATCTCATCTGTCATGTCCACGCCGATTACCATGCCGGAGGGCCCAACCTTTTTTGCGGCTATGAAGCAGTCTATACCTGCCCCTGAGCCGAGGTCCAGTACCCGCTCACCCTCGGATATCCCTGCCGTGGTAACCGGGCTTCCGCAGCCGTAAGCCCGCTCAAGGACCCCGTTCGGGATGTGGGCCACATCGTCGGCAGCAAGACTGCTTGCGCAGCACAACTCTTCCTGTGGGTCTGCAGCAGCGTGAGCATAGAACTCGCGAACCGCATGCCTTGGTGCTTCCACGGTGGAAGAAAGCACGCAGTTTGAGCTGAGCGTTCTAAGGTCAAAATCCTTGTTACCGTTATCGTTTCCCTTGCATTCCCCCGTTGTGCATGAGGTAGCGCCCTCTCCCATGCCCCTAAAGATGACGGGGGCGTTAAATCCGGATTTAAGGTTAACGGTGTCCCAGGCTGCGTCTGCCAAGTCATGTATTGCTTCAGGTATTATGGCCTTATATAGCTCACAGTAAGGGTCCATTGACGACAGGTTGGCCACCCCCCCATCTGTGATGGAGTAGAGGTATGAATGTTCTATGTCACCGCCCCCGCAGATGAACCTCAGGTGGCAGTCCCGGCAGATAGGTTTATTGTGTAAGCTGGCCCGCCTGAAGTCCTTACAGACGGGTGAATCCTTCCAGATTTCTTCTAATGTGCTCTCATTGATATTTCCACAAGACATGCCCTGGTATCCGGCGAGGGCGGCGGACGGATATATTTCTCCGTCCGAGTACAGGCAGAGGCTGTCCCAACAGGCATTACTAAGGTCGTAGCGCGTAAAGCTTGGCGAGTCCACCCGCATTCGGACAAAAGAGAGGTTGTCAATGGTTACACCGGTCTCACGCGCAATGCGTTGGGCATTTTTTATGGATTCGACAAGCCTTGATATAGGTACTTGTTGAGCAAAGATTCCATTATCCAAGACCCTTCCCCTGTGATGCATAAATAGGAGATGGTGGTTGCAGACTCCCAGTGAAGGCAGCAGCTTTGTTATCCGCCAAATATCTTCCACGTTCTGCGAAGTGATTACTGTCGAGACCGTGGTTCTAAGGCCGGCCTTAACGGCCTGCCTGATACCCTCGATGATCTTGGGAAAACTGCCATTGCCCCTGGCGGGGTCATTTATCTCCGGACTAGAGCCATCGAGGCTTATTTGCAGGTTCAGTCTGGAAGCTGAAAAACCCTTAAGCCTTCGTAGCCTGTGGTCGTCGAGTAGGGTGCCGTTTGTAAGTATGGTGAGCCTTGAGTTGGAGTCTCTGAGGATATGTTCGACAAGTTCAAAGAAATCCTGTCTGACAAAGGGCTCGCCTCCGGTGAGATAAAACTGTGTAACGCCCAGCCCTCTGGCCTCATCGATGGTGCGGATTATCGTCCCGGTGGGAAGCCCCTTGTTCCCCGAAGGGGACGAATCCACCAGGCAGTGTGCGCACGTAAGGTTGCATGAGTCGTTGGTGTGTATCCACAGGTCATTTAGTTTGTCTAATGACAAATAGGCGCTTCTGCCCTCATACGGCGCCCTGTCAATGGTGGAGGTGGACAAAAATTCGTGTCTGAGTGCATCTCTGGCAAATGTGTGTACGTGGAGCCATGCCTTTGACAGTTCCATATTGTTGTGCCTGGCGGAATACTGCCTTACGACATCACCAAAAGTATTTGTTCCGTCAAAGAGGTTTAGTATCTCCGCTCCACCTGCATCCGTCCCTATCCAGTTTGGCCCCTCCGGGTCTATAAACACGACGGTACCATCTTGGCCCTTTTCCATGTGGCAGGATTCGGGCCTGTATAAGACAGTTTCCGCCCTGATTTCCATCGAATCATTCATAGTAAGCCCTCTGAAAAGCCTTGCACAAGCGTCATTCTGAGGGAGTGAAATGACCGAAGGATCTCTAAAACCTTAGATTTTTCGCTTCGCTCAGAATGACATAGGGTATCGTAGGGCTTCAGCCCTGCAGAATGACTTGGGGTGTCAATTATCGCAGGGTTTGGCCTTGTATTTCTAGATATGTCCAGTATCTAATACTTTATTCCAGGATTTTCAAACAAAATGTGTGGGATAGGGGGAGACGGAACTTAGGTCTTTTAAATTTATAAAGGAAGTCCATTCAAATATGTGCGCCAACCTATTACCTGGATACTATGCTTCACAACAGTTCTATCCATCTGCACAAGCATATTGACAAGTTTGTTCGTTTGATATAAGCTCAAAATTTACCCTTATTTAGGGACCTCCGAAGAGACCCTACACCCGCCTGAGGCGGGTCATTCTGAGGGGGTGAAATCAGCCTGAGGCAGAAAGATCTAGACCCTTCCTCAGGGTGACAGATTGGCTCATGGTGACAAATTGGCTCAGGGTAACGACTTCGTTCAGGGTGACAACTTGACACAGGTGACGTATTAGCTCAGGGTGACAACTTCGCTCAGAATGACGCAGAAAATATTGGGGTAACTGTTGTAGGGATCTTATTTAAGTATAAAAACGGAGTAGGTTGAGAACAAAGAATGGACAGATGGGCCTTGTTGTGCAAAAATTTGGCTACTCTCCCCAGCCCCTAGTAAAATCAAGAACTTGACACCAAACCCAAAACCATCTATTCTTAGAAGTCCTCTTTGAAGAAGGCAGGATTCTTAGGTGAATGGACGTAAAATAATCCATTGTCTTACCAAGAAGATTCGGCGTGGTTATTCCATATATTCTGATCCTAAAGTGAAGGATAATAAGGCCGAGGTACTTCTCAGGAGCATAGACAATTTAATCCCCGTAGATAAAGCTTGTATTGCTATGGCAAGGTGCACAAGTCTATGAAGATTAAGCTACTGACGCAGAATATATATTACACAAAGGTCTCGTGGCCAAGGTCTCCGGTGTTGCATCTGAATCTTTTGCCTTTGCGATAGAAAAGAATCAAGAACAAGGTATTTAAGAAAATATGTTAACCTTTAAGAGCAAGAAGGCGTTCCTGAAGGGCAAATTTACCAAGATATCTCCAATATACGTACAATTTGTTGTAAGTAATAATTGTAACCTCACATGCAGGATGTGTGGGCGCGTAGAGGCTAGAAGTGGAGAGGGGGAGCTTACCCTAGAAGAAATAGACCGACTGGCCACGGTTCTAGACCAACTGGGTTGCGGAGTTATTATACTCACAGGAGGGGAACCATTTATAAGAGAAGATCTACCGAACATAGTAAGAACCTTTGCAAAGAGGGGATTTGAAGTAAGGTTACAGACCAATGGGGTTTTGGCTACAGAAGAAAATGTAAAGGCCGTTGTTAATGCGGGACTTAGCGGGCTCTCACTGTCTTTGGACTCTTTATACCCCGAGAAGCAGGACTATATAAATAACCAGAAAGGCTCCTGGACAAATACGGTAAAGGCGATCTCCTTATTCTCTAAGGTCTTCGCCACGCGGAAGACTGTCTTGGGCGTGAATACGGTGGTTTCCAGACTAAACATAGAAGAAATCCCAAAGATTGTAAAGTTTGTTACCGCTATAAAGTTCTATAGCTCTCTTATACCAGTACATCTCTCTTCTCCACTAGATGGCTTTATTGTCAGCAAACGAGCTTTGGCCTTCAGATTTATACCTGAAGATTATCCAACCATAGACAGTGTGTACGGTAAAATTATAGAGATGAGGAAACAGGGTTATCACGTCTTCCATTCTTATCAATTTCTGGAAGAAAGCCCAAACTTCTTAAAATATGGCCGGACGAACTGGAGCTGTGATAGCCCCTATCTCTACTTCTCTATAAGCCCCAGTGGCATATTCTTGCCCTGCGTGGACCTGCCTGGGTCTAAATCTATGCTGGACAGTGATTTTGTAGATAGCTATTACTCCGAGGGTTTTCAGAAGAATATCAGGGACGCTGTCAAAAACTGCGAGGGATGCTATCGTGCCTGTTACCCTGAGGTGAGCTACTTCTGTAGAGACATGGGGACTTTTATAGAAAGGATATTTCAGGGCTTTAAGGTGTCGCAGACCAGTTGTAAGCCAATAAGATATGAAGAGGCATTAAGGCTAATCGAGGACATAAGGGACCAAGGAGAAGAGACAGGGCAGACGGTCTATCAAGGTTCCCCTAATAAGAAGGTCTAACTATATAATGGTACAAGTTACTTCAAAAACAACACGTAAATCGCTGCGATCTTCTATCGTTCTGAAGGAATGTTCTAGTTCGTCAAATGACTAAGCCAAAACATATCTCGATTTTGGGAGGAGGTACGGCTGGTCTTGCCGTTGGATATTATGCCCAAAAGAACAGATTGTCGTTTACAATTTATGAGGCAAGTAACCGGATAGGAGGGAACTGCATTACTCTGAGACACGGCGATTTCCTCTTTGATTCAGGAGCACATCGTTTCCATGATAAAGATGCGGAGGCTACAAAAGAGTTAAAAAAACTGTTCGGAGAAGATTTGAAAAAAACCAATGTGCCGAGTCAGATCTATTACAATAGGAAATTCATAGATTTTCCGCTTTCACCGCTGAATTTGTTGAGAAATTTAGGGTTATATACCTTTGCCAAAGCAGGGCTGGAGCTGGTAAGGTCGAGGTTGAGGGGCAGTGGCCCCAATGGGAATTTTGAAAATTTCGCCTTACATACCTATGGAAAGACCATAGCGGAACTTTTTTTGTTAAATTACTCTGAGAAATTATGGGGATTACCCTGTAACAGACTTTCCTCGCACGTCTCTGGGAAGCGAATGAAGGGGCTGGGCCTGAAGGGGTTTTTTGTAGAAGCAATCTTCGGACGAAACGCCAAAATAGAACATTTAGACGGTTCATTTTATTATCCTAAAATGGGATTCGGTACCATTGCAGAAAGACTAGGAGAATTTTGCGGGAAGGAAAACATTCTAAGAAATTCGAAGATTACTAAAATCTTGCACAATCATACACGAATTCAGGCTATAGAAGTCGATGGAAATAAAAAGATAGATACAGACGAAGTGGTAAGTACATTGCCTATTACACATTTGTTACAAATGATGGATCCGAAGCCAACGGAAGAAATTTTACTCTTGGCTAGAAATCTTCGCTACCGCAATCTGAAATTAGTAACTCTTTTCCTGGACAGGGGATCGGTTACCGAAAATACTTCAGTCTACTTTCCTAACGCTGATTTTCTGTTTACCAGAATCTATGAGCCGAAAAACAGGAGTATATACATGTCTCCGCGAGGAAAAACCTCGTTGGTTATGGAAATTCCCTGTCAGCAGGATGATACGCTTTGGAATATGGAAGATGACAGACTTGTTCTGCTAATTCGTTCACAAATCATTCAGATCGGGTTGATAAATGAGGAGGAAATCATAGGTGCCTCGGTTAACAGGATAAGTTATGCCTATCCCATATTAGAGGTAGGCTTCGAAGAGAGAATTCAGAAGATTATTGCTTTTCTAGAGGGTTTCGATAACTTAAAGCTTTCTGGTAGAAATGGCAAATTTGTATACACTCACGTTCACGATATGATGAAATATGGCAAAGAAATTATTGAAGGATATATTTGCGATTATAAAAAAGCAGGAAGTCGTACGGAAGTCTTAAGATAATGAATATACTATTATTACAACTCCCTACAGGGAAAAAGGGAGTTCACCCATCCTCCTACCCACCTACGGGACTAACGGCCTTAGCAGCGTACCTTCGGCAGCACGGCCATAAGGTAAAGGTCTTTGATTCAAATATAGAACAGGCAACCACTGCCGATATGGTAAGGCTAGTTCAGGAAACAACTTCTACCATAGTAGGGATAACCTCTATGTCGGTAAATGTCGGCCTTGCCTTTGAGTTAGCCGATGCCATAAAGTCCATGGACAAGAAGATATGGGTTATTGCTGGAGGTGTCCACCCCACCGTAGCCCCAGAGCACACCCTGAGCAACAAAAATATAGACGCCGTCGTCATAGGAGAAGGGGAACTTACCCTATTGGAACTTATAGAGGCCATCCAAGCCGGTTCCAAATTCGATGAAATAAAGGGCATAGGATTTAGAAGAAACGGGGACTGTTTTTGCACTCCCCGCAGAGAATTAATACCCGACATCAGTAAGTTGCCCATTCCGGCCTATGATCTGATCCCCATGGAGAAATATAAAGTTCCTGTTTCTGTGAGGAAGCCCTTTGTCAGTATGGTGCGGAGCAGGGGGTGCGTCTTCAAATGCACTTTCTGCTGTAATGCCAAGACCTTTGGGCCCGTCTTTAGGTGTCAAACCCCCGAGAGAACAGTGGCAGAGATTGGGTACTTGATAGAAAACTTTGGGGTAAAGGAGATCGCATTCAAAGATACGGAACTAACCCTGGATAAGAAACTGGGAGATTTTTGCGACCTTTTGATCAAAAAGAATTTTGACCTTATCTGGTCCTGCAATGGCAGAGTTAGCAATGTCAACTACCCGCTGTTAAAGAGGATGAAGGATGCTGGCTGCACCGCAATAACCTATGGCATAGAATCGGGTGATGAGGAAATCTTGAGGAATATGAAAAAGCCACTAAGGTTGGGGGATGTTCGCAAGGCTGTGAAAATGACGAAAGAGTTGGGGTTAAAGGTGGTTACCAACTTTATGATTGGCAATCCTGGAGATACCAAAGAAACTATTGAGAAGACCATCCGTCTTGCCATAGAGTTGGACCCAGACTATGTACAATTCGGCTTTGCCGCCCCTTTGCCCGGGACTGAACTCAGGGATCAAGCGGAAGAGAATAACTGGATCCTGAATCCCAGCATGGATGCTTTACGTTTTGACGAAGTCATGATGAACGCCACCTCTTTGCCCACAGAAAAGTTCCGAACATACCTAGATAAGGCATATCGCAGCTTCTATTTTAGACCTTCGTACATTGCCAAAAGGCTAACAAACCCGACTCCTGGCGAAGTGCGTAATTCTGTGACAGGTCTAGTTTCCATCCTTAAGCATACCTTTAAGGTAAGGTTTGCAAAGTATACAGCTTAGTCTAACCTAACTCGCTTTCCCGGCTACCAGGTGTTCTGACCCTTCTTTTTGTCCGCACAAGCATATTGACAAGTTTGTTCGTTTGATATAAACTCAAAATTTACCCTTATTTAGGGACCTCCGAAGAGACCCTACACCCGCCTGAGGCGGGTCATTCTGAGGGGGTGAAATCTGCCTGAAGCGGAAAGAATCTAGACCCTTCGCTGCGCTCAGGGTGATAACTTGACACTGGTGACGTATTAGCTTGGGGTGGCAGATTCGCTCAGAATGACGCAGAAAATATTGGGGTAACTGTTGTAGGGGTCTTATTTAAGTATAGAAACTGAGAATGGACAGATGGGCCTTGTTGTGCAAAAATTTGGCGGCTCTTCCGTAGCCGATGCCGAGAAGATAAAGGGCGCTGCTCAAAGGGTGGTGCAGTCCTTCAGGGAAGGGAACCAGGTGGTCGTGGTGGTATCGGCCCGTGGTAAGGCCACGGACGAACTCTTTGGCCTGGCCTATGAGATAATAGATAAACCTTCCACCAGGGAACTGGACATGCTTGTCTCCACCGGTGAGCAGATGTCCATAGCACTAATGGCCATGGCCATCCATGCCCTGGGGCACGATGCCATATCCTTCACAGGCGCACAGGTAGGCATAGTTACAGACAGCCAACACACCAAGGCCAGGATTCTAAAGGTCAACACAAAGAAAATAAAGGAGGAGCTGGACAGGGGAAAGATAGTAGTAGTGGCTGGATACCAGGGGGTGGATGCTTATAATAATATTACCACCCTGGGCCGGGGCGGTTCAGATGCAACTGCCGTGGCGCTTGCGGCACTGCTCAAGGCCGACCTCTGCGACATCTTTACAGATGTGGAGGGCATATATACGGCAGACCCCAGGATAGTTGCTGAAGCAAGAAAACTTGATAAAATAACATACGACGAGCTCCTCGAGCTGGCAAGCCTTGGCGCACAGGTAATGCAAGCCCGCTCCATAGAGTTCGCCAAGAAGTATAATGTGCCGCTAAGGGTGAGGCCCTGTTTTAATAACTCAGATGGGACCATAATATGTCAGGAGGCTAGGGAGATGGAGGAAGTCATGGTCAGTGGTGCCACGGTCACCAAGGACGAGGCCAAGGTAACCGTCAGAGGCATCCCGGACAGACCCGGGCAGGCCGCCAGGATTTTTAAAGAGATGGCCCAAAATAACATTAATGTAGATATGATAATCCAGAACATAGGTTCCCATGGCCTTGCTGACATCACATTTACTGTACCAAAGGCAGACCTTGGCACGGCGATGGAGGCGGCACGCAAGATACAGAAGGAAATAGGCGCCCAGGAGGCAAGTGCCGACAGCAAGGTGGCGAAACTCTCTGGTGTTGGTATAGGTATGCGAAGCCACTGCGGCATTGCCGAAAAGATGTTCCACGCGCTTGCTGAAGAGAAGATAAATATCCAGATGATAAGCACTTCTGAGATAAAGATCTCCTGCGTGGTTGACGAGGCACAGGCAGAGCGTGCACTGAAGGCCATACACAAGGCCTTCGAGCTCGAAAAGGTAGGAT
>JBHICS010000008.1:0-10941 GCA_046759685.1 Candidatus Brocadiales bacterium
TAAAAATAAGCGAGACGGGAGAGGGTTGGGCAGAGAAGAGATTGCCTTTCTGGTAAAGGGCTATACAAGGGGTGAGATACCTGACTACCAGATGGCGGCCTTCTTAATGGCGGTATGCTGGCGCGGAATGACCCGTCAGGAAACAATCTGGCTCACAGAGGAGCTTGTGCACTCAGGTAGTACAATTCCCACCGACTCGATATCGGGCAAAAAGATAGACAAGCACAGCACTGGTGGGGTCGGGGACAAGGTGAGCCTGGTACTGGCACCACTGGTTGCAAGCATGGGCGTACGCATACCCATGGTATCCGGCCGGGCCCTGGGGCACACGGGCGGCACATTGGATAAACTTGAATCCATCCCGAGGTTTAGGACTCAACTGTATATTGAAGAAATCAGGGAAAATGTGAGGGACATAGGCCTGGCCATAGCAGGCCAGACCGAGGAGTTGGTGCCAGCCGATAAAAAACTCTACGCCCTCAGAGACGTTACCGCCACAGTGGACAGTATCCCGCTAATCAGCGCAAGCATTATGGCAAAAAAGCTAGCCGAGAGTGTCGACGGCCTGGTACTTGATGTAAAGACGGGAAGCGGCGCATTTATGAGAAATTTTGAGGATGCATGCACACTTGCGCAGAACATGGTAGATGTCGGTAATTCTATGCAAAAGCCAACCGTGGCAATTATAACCGACATGAACCAACCACTCGGCAGGATGGTGGGCAACGCCACCGAGGTGTTTGAGGTCGTTGAGGCCCTTCAAGGCAGAGGCCCGGAGGACCTTATCACGGTAACACTCGAGTTGGGAATTCATATGCTGCGTCTGGCCGGAATCTGTAAGGACAGGAAAGACGCCGGCTTGCGCCTAGAAAAGGCTATCCGGGACGGCAGAGCAATGAAGAAATTCCAGGAAATGGTTGAACGACAGGGTGGAGATGTAGAGGCGTTGGAAAATTTCGACAGATATATCTCAAACAATGTTAGAGAGGTGCCCTCCCCGATGTCTGGTTATGTGGCAGAGATAGACACCTACCGGATGGGCCTGGCTGCAGTGGCACTTGGGGCAGGACGAAAAAGAATTAGCGATACTATAGACCACTCCACAGGATACGAAGTCCTGGCTAAACTGTGCGACGTAATAGAGAAGGGCAAGCCACTGGTAAAGGTGTTTTATAACGACAAGACCTCGTTTGAAGAAGCCGAAGGACTCATCCGTAATGCATATGTGATATCTGACAAAAAACCGCCCGCCTCAAAACTTATACATAAGATACTAGAGGGCTAACCTCACTTAGAAATCTCTGAAAAACCCTGCACAATTGTCATTCTAAGGGAGTGAAACTACCGAAGAATCTCTAGATTCTTCGCTTCGTTCAGAATGATACGGGTATTATGTAGACTCTTCGGCAGGTCTCATTTGCTCCGTCATGCTATCGCCTTACTCACAGTGGCCCAGACCTTTTCTGCTATTTCTCCCTCGTGTAGGAGCTTGCCATCGCTCAAGCAGGGCACTGTTACCCACGGTGCGCCGCTTGAGGCCAGCTCCTTGTAGGAGCTTTCTGCTGCCTTGAGATGAGAGGGGTCCTCTTCGTGGATATCCCTCTTCCTCTCCTGTCTCGATTCCTCACGGTGTCTCCTCTTGATGAGTTCCTTTGCCGACTCAGAAGGTAACTCTAGATAGACAATAATGTCAGGTCTTGGGTTTTCAAACATCTTATACTCCAGTTCTTCTACCCACTCAAAGAACCTCTTTCTCTGATGCGGCTCAGTTATTTTGCCGCCCTGATGTGCCTGGTTTGATGGTACGTAGCGTCTGGCTATTACTGTCTTACCTTCTGCCAGCCAACCCTCTAGCTCCCCTTTTAGCTCGAAACGCTCCCCGGCGTAGAGCACCGCCGCCAGGTAGGGGTTTACCTGCTCGGCATTGCCGAACTCACCGTTAAGATACCTGTTGACCATTTTCCCAAAGAACCCCTGCCTGCGGTGAGGAAATCTAACGTCCACTACCGGGCAGCCTTCCTTCTTGAACCTTTCCAAAAGCAGATGGGCCTGGACGGTCTTTCCACTCCCGTCGATACCCTCAATAGCTATGAGCTTCCCCCTCATAATAGTCCCCTCCATTTAGTTATAAAATCCGAGCTGTCATTTTTACATCGGCGTGTAAGGTGTGCCTTGGCACATTATACAGTTCTTTGGAATCTGTTGCAGGGGCTCTGTTTGTCCCGCCTGAGGCGGGTCTTTAAGTTGCCCACAGGGTCACCTCTGGTGACAGGCACTTCACAGAACATGGGCGCCAAATCAGACTCGTATAATTAAAATATAGAGTCCCTATTAAAAGGCATAATAAATTGATAAAATAATCCTGGAGATATGATACCAATTCATTTCTTTACGGTAAAGGCCGTTCTCAAGTAGGTATGCTCAAGGTACTTTTACCCATTCTCATAGTACCACTCATCCTGTGTACGGTCATCACCTTTACCACCCACAGACACGGACGGGCGGAGTTTACCTATGTAAGCGGCCCGGAACCAGAGACACTTGACCCAGCCCTCCTCACTGGCGCATTGGAGGGGAGGATTGTTGCGGCGCTCTTCGAGGGTCTTACCCAGTACCATCCCAAAGACCTCTCACCAACACCTGGGATAGCCAGCCACTGGACCCTCTCAGAGGACGGCATAACGTATACATTTCACCTAAGAAAGTCTTGTTGGAACAACGGTGAGCCGCTTACTGCCCATGACTTTGTATATTCATGGCGAAGGGCTCTCGACCCGATGACAGCGGCAGACTATGCATATCAGCTATATTACATAAAAAATGCCCGTGCGTTCAACGAGGGCATATTCGCTGACTTCTCACAGGTGGGTGTGCACGCCCTTGACGATTACACCCTGAAGGTTCGGCTTGAAAGGCCCACTGCCTTCTTCCTTGACCTGACCAGTTTCCCTACCCTTATGCCTGTCAACAAGAAATGTGTGGAAACATACGGTGACGATTGGACACGGCCCGAGAACATGGTCTCTAACGGCCCTTTTCGCCTGGTGGAGTGGAGGATAAACGACAAGGTCCACATGGAGAAGAACCCCTCATACTGGGATACCCAGCATGTGAAGCTCCAGTCAGTCGATGCCCTGAGTATAGAGAGCGTGAACACGGGCTTTAATGTGTACGAAACTGGAGGTGCGGACTACCTTTTCGGTCTGCCCCTGCCGCTCGTAGAGGTGCTCAGAGATCGCGAAGACTACCACACCGACGTGTATCTTGCCACCTACTTTTTACGATTTAATGTAACGGTCCCTCCCTTTGATGATGCCCGAGTCAGGAAGGCCCTGACCATGGCCATTAATAGAGAAGAAATCGTAAACTACGTCACCAAGGGCGGGGAGGTACCAGCTACTACCCTGGTACCACCGGGGATGCCAAACTACGAGCCACCTGAGGGGCTGCGATTCAATCTTGAAGAAGCCCAGAGACTCCTGGCAGAGGCAGGTTACCCGGGGGGACGGGGTTTCCCAAGGACTGAGTTCCTCTTTAATACCAGTGAGGCCAACAAAGACATCGCAGAGGTCATTCAACAGATGTGGAAGGAATACCTGGGGGTCGATATCACACTGGTGAATCAAGAGTGGAAGGTCTTTCTCTCTACTGTCAAGAACCTAGATTACCAGATTGCCAGGGGAAACTGGATAGGGGATTATGTTGACCCAAATACCTTCCTCGATATGTTCGTAACGGATGGTGGAAATAACAGGACAGGCTGGGGTAACCGGCATTATGACCAGCTTATAGAGGCAGCAGCAGAAGAAAGGGATAGGAAGAAACGGATGGAGATATTTCGTGATGCGGAAAGAATCCTGGTGGAAAATGAACTGCCCATACTGCCCATCTATTACCATGTGAGCTTTAACATCTATAGACCTTATGTGAAGGGTGTATATCCCAATGTCCTCAACATGCATCCGTGGAAGTATATCTGGATAGGCAAGGAGGCTGGCTAGGTGGGAAGGGGCCAACCATTGACTGCCTTTGTAATCCGAAGATTTGTGTGGCTTGTCATTGTCTTATTTGTGATAGCGACTGCAAGCTTTTTCTTGATGAGGTTCGCACCAGGCGGGCCATTCGACAAGGAGAGGAGCCTACCCGAGGCCATAGAGAAAAATTTGAGGGCTAAATACCATCTGGATAGACCCCTTGGGGTCCAATACCTCATCTACATGGGTGGCCTCATAAAGGGCGACCTGGGGCCTTCATTCAAGTACAGAAACCGCAGCGTCAATGAGATAATTGCCCAGTCCTTCCCAATATCACTCACGCTGGGCCTTTACGCCCTCTCGCTGGCACTTATTGCAGGTGTAAGTGCAGGCACTTTTGCGGCTGTCAAGAAACACTCCGCCTTTGACTTTGCTACCATGTCGGTGGCCATGCTTGGTATATCCCTGCCGAATTTCTTCCTCGGTCTCATCCTGTTGTTAATATTCTGCTTTAAGCTTCCCCTCTTTCCGGCAGCAGGATGGGGTGGACCGGGGCAGATGGTGCTACCTGTTTTGACCCTTGCGGCACCATTCACTGCATATATTGCCCGACTAATGAGGGCCAGTATGCTGGATGTGCTTTCTCAGCACTATATACGAACGGCCAGGGCAAAGGGCCTCTCTGAGTTTCAGGTGGTCAGCCGACACGCTTTGAAGAACGCCATCACACCGGTAGTATCCTACATGGGCCCTGCTGCCGCTGCCGTACTGACCGGCTCTATAGTGATTGAAAAGATATTTGCCGTACCGGGACTCGGAACCCACTTTGTCAATGCGGCGCTAAACAGGGACTACACCCTGGTCATGGGCACTGTGCTGCTCTACAGTCTCCTCCTGGTACTTTTTAACCTTATTGTGGACATTATTTACTCCTTTATAGACCCCAGGGTGAAACTCTAGGGAGACATATGGGCGAGCAGAGATACAGGAGAACGGTCCTAAGACGGTTTGTTAAGAACAAGCCGGCCTTGGTAGGGGGCGCCTTCATAATATTTATTGGCATAATAATCCTTATAACACCTCTCATAGCGCCCTACACCTATGAGGGTCAGAGCTTAGGGGAACAGTATCAAGGCCCCAGCCTCAAGCATTGGATGGGTACTGACAGTAAGGGACGCGACCTAATGACAAGGGTGCTGTATGGGGGTAGGATATCGCTGGCTGTGGGGTTGGCTGGTGCGGCGGTGAGCTTAATAATTGGTGTGACCTACGGCTCAATAGCAGGTTTTGTCGGCGGAAGGACTGACAATATCATGATGCGTGTGGTAGACATCCTCTACGGATTGCCGTTCATATTCTTTGTTATACTTGTAATGACCATTGTGGGTAGGAGCATATATGTGCTCTTCATCGCCCTGGGGGCCGTCCAATGGCTCACAATGGCCAGGATTGTCAGGGGGCAGGTGATTATGTTAAAAGAAAGGGAATTTGTGGAGGCTGCTAAGGCACTGGGCGCTAGTAATGCAAGGATAATAATATTTCACCTGCTTCCTAATCTGTTGGGACCCGTAGTGGTATACGCCACTCTAACCATACCCTCGGTAATGCTGGAGGAGGCATTTCTGAGT
The DNA here is from genome assembly GCA_046759685.1 of Candidatus Brocadiales bacterium. Classification (GTDB taxonomy): domain Bacteria; phylum Planctomycetota; class Brocadiia; order Brocadiales; family Bathyanammoxibiaceae; genus JBHICS01. The sequence goes on from JBHICS010000008.1 coordinate 5,603, forward strand.
TTCCTGGGATTGGGTGTGCAGCCTCCCGCATCAAGTTGGGGTAGCCTGGCTGCGGATGGGATGGCCCTTATGACCCCGGTTAAGACATATTGGTGGCTGGTGGTATTTCCTGGGGTGGCACTGGCGACCACACTGTTTGCACTAAACTTTTTGGGGGATGGGCTAAGGGATGCGCTTGAGGCCTAGACAGCGGGACACTATCATCGACCCTGTAATTTATTTCATCTTTATACATGAGGACGGCCTCCGCCTAAAGGTCGAGCAGTCTCTGCATTCTAAAAATGAAAGATCTTGACCATGTCATATATTGGGTGGCCCTGCACAGTGTGCCGGGCCTTGGCCCGGTAACCTACCGGAGGCTGCTTGAGAGATTCGGCGACCCACGGACCGTACTACTAGAGACCTCGAAGAGTGACCTAAATTCCATCCCATGGCTGAGGTATGAACTAGTGAGAGGTATTTTCAATGCAAAAGGAAATTTGGCGGACACTGTAAGTATCGTGAAAAACCTGGCTTATAATAATATCAAGATAGTGACACTTGCCGATAAGGCATATCCCTCAAAAATACGGATGATAAAAAACGCACCTGTGGTATTATATATAAAAGGCAAGTACCTCAAAAGGGACAAAACGGCGTTGGCAATAGTTGGTTCCACGAGGCCTTCAGATAAAGGCTACCGAATCGCCGTGGAGGCTGCCAGAAGGCTGACACAAAAAGGCGTCACTATTGTAAGCGGCTATGCACGCGGCATTGACACAGCGGCACATTTAGGGGCGATGGAAACCGTAGAAGCAGGAGCAGTCGGCCGTACTATAATGATAATACCTACAGGCTTTGAGCACTTCGTGTGGAAGACAACTCTCAGGCCGTATGGACATAATAGAAGAGGGTACAGTATAATCTCCGAGAGTTTTCCCAACCAAGAGTGGTCGGTTGGCGCTGCACTCTCAAGGAACAGGCTTATTGCCAGCCTGAGCGATGCAGTGTTTGTGGTAGAGACAGACATTGGCGGGGGCGCTGCACACACCTTCTCCCATGCCAAGAAACTTGGCAGAGCGACCTTTGCCCTTAAATACAGAAATCCCCCGACAAGCGCCATGGGCAATGAGTCTATACTAAATCAGGGCGCAACCCCTATATCAAGCTTCAAGGATTTGGAGACGATCGCGGCTTACCTTTAGATGGTATATGTGAGAGAGGAGGGCTGCTTATGTTCATTTCTAATTTTAGGAAGTTCACGCCTGAACCGATTGTTGAAGGGGCCAGCGGTGTGAAGATTCGCTGGATGATAACGGAGGACAGAGGGGCGGATAACTTCGTAATGAGACACTTCGAGATAGAACCCGATGGCCATACGCCCATGCATACCCATCCATGGGAGCATGAGATGTTTATCCTGGGTGGCGAGGGTGCCGTTGCCAATGGTAAGGGCGAAAAGTCACTCAAGGAGGGAGACGTGGTGTTTATACCCAGAGGAGAAAGACACCAATTCAAAAACACGGGCAAAGCCGCGTTTACACTACTTTGCATGATACCCAGCAAGAATAGATGCAGTTTATAGAATAACGCTTAAAAGTTTATCCCACATCTGGGGGCGCCGTGCCGAAGGTAGCGGTATAGGCAGGTCTACATGCGGTATGGCGGAGATACCTCTGGCGTGGACGCGTCGTATTTGTTTGCGCAACAAGAAACAAATCGGCCTCTGGTGGGGTTTGTGTCTTGCGAGCTATAGATGCCTTTTTAGGCCTGTCGCCATCTCTCCATACACTGCCTTTTGAGATCTCAAGTTATGAACAACTTGCTATTCAGCCCAATAAGTGTAAAGAGCCTCATGTTACCCAACCGGTTTGTGCGCTCTGCAACAAACGAGTACATGACCGACAACGGTGATTACGTTACGAACAGACAGGCTGCCCTTTATGAAGAACTGGCCCGTGGAGGAGTGGGGCTAATTGTAACTGGCCATGCCTACGTGAGGAGAGACGGCAAGGCGAGTAAGAAGCAGGCCGCGGTCTACGATGACAAGTTCATACCTGCCTACAAACGACTACTGGACAAGGTCAAGTCCTACGACACAAAGGTAATGCTACAGATAACTCACGGGGGCCGTCAAACGAAACCGGAGATATGTGGCGGTACGCCTATTGCCCCTTCACCTGTAACCGACAAGAGTACCGGTATTACACCAAGAGAGATGACCCGCGAGGACATTCTGGACGTTGTCAGCTGCTTCGGCCAGGCCGCAAGAAGGGCACAAGAAGCCGAGTTTGACGGTATAGAGATACATGCCGCCCACGGCTATCTCCTAAGCGAGTTTTTATCCCCATACACAAACCACCGGGATGACGAATGGGGAGGGACCGTTGAGAATAGGATACGTATTGTTCTAGAGGTACTTAAGGCATGTCGCCTTCATACCGGAAATAGCTACCCTATCTTCGTAAAACTACAGACCGATGACTGTATAGAGGGTGGTTTGGGTGTAGTAGAGGCGGTAGAAATTGCAAAGATGTTGGATGAGGAGGGAATAGATGCTATAGAGACGAGTGGTGGCATTGTAGAGTCCTTTCCCAGCGCCTGCCAGACGGATATAGATTCACCGGATAAGGAGGGCTATTTTGTCTCAAACGCGAGCAAAGTCAAAAAAGCGGTCTCTGTGCCGGTCATTGCGGTGGGTGGCATCAGGTCTATTGGGGTAATGGAATCCATAATAGAAGAGAAGAAAGCAGACCTCATATCCATGAGCCGGCCGTTTATCAGGGAGCCTGATTTGGTAGACAGGCTGAGGAGGGGGCTTGTGGCAAAGTCGTCCTGTATCTCTTGCAACCAATGCTGGCATCCTGACGGCATCCGATGCGCCCAAATCTCAAGCACAGCCTCTCTATCCCTTTAAACTCTTGTACCTTATGTGTACTTACTAAATCACGTAATAACCATGTAGGTAAACGGCTCTGGTGGAGAAGTTTTATACTTGAAATTTGAGGTTAGAGTTGATAATATTTCCGATTCACAGGGGCTCCTTCAACATTGGTAAGTGTTGACTTTTAGGGAAAAGTGCCTTGTGTTAATTTTGTATTAGTGTGACTTCATGGCAAAAAGGAGTGAGAGGTGCGATATTTTGAAAGGAGAAGACTATGCTTGTTGGCTCTAAGGGACTAACCATCATTTCCATAGTAATGGGATTAGTGGCTATATTTAGCCTGGGGCTTGCAGTTACTGCCACATCCAAATATCGCACCCATAGACACAGGGTTACTGAGCTGGAGGAGAGAATACTCCTTGGTAAAGAGGCTATGCTAAAGATACCTCAGATGCAGCTAAAGGCCCAGGAGGAAGAGGCCGCAAAGAAGGCCGTTGAAGAAGAGTTGGCTAGTGCAAAAGAGGAGATGGAGTCTCTTCAGGAGGAGTTTGAAGAATTCAAACATGAAGCTGAGTTGGTCGCAGTAGGTAAGGCAGCAGTGGAGAGGTTACTCCAACAGGGAGGTGAGGCACTCAAAATAGCCAAGACCGACCTCGCCGCAGCAGAGGAAAGGGTGGCAGCACTAGAGGAAGAGAATGCCAAGATGGAGAAGAAGATTGCCGCGCTTGACCTCGATGTGCGTGCGGCGGAGACTAAGATACGAAATCTTACCAGAGAGCTTGGTGGTGAATCTGCTTCGCTTCACGGCGGTGGACAAGAAGCTGCTCAAGTAGCTCATGTAGGGTTTGGGCTAATAGCCTGTGGACATGAGGGCGCCTCTGGGTCCGGTGGAGAATTGCCAACACTCAGGGCAAAGGTAGCAGAGCTTACCAACGAATTAGTGTCGCTCACCAAGGCGAAGATTTCCGCTGAAAAGGCATTAACAGAACTCCAGCAGCAGCTAGCCTTAAGGTAAATTCCGCGGAATAAGCCCCCATCGTCTAGTGGCCCAGGATACTAGGTTCTCAGCCTAGAGACCGGGGTTCAAATCCCCGTGGGGGTACCACTTTTATCACAATACCTTACACAAAATTCCAATTTTAAAAATCATAATTCTTACCCTGTGGTCTAGAGTCCTTGGCCCCTGAATGGCCTATGTCAAGCTTCACCTTGTTACTTTTCTTATTTCTACCAGAGAAGAATATACTATAAGACTATATATAGGCAAGGGAAAATAGAAGCTTTCCCTCTCTGGTGTTATGCGTGGTGTATGTTGGAAAGGAAGCTAGAGAAAAGAATTTGACTAATATTTGCACTCAGGTTACAATTTTTAGCCACAATAATTTAACGTGGAGGCAGGTTTTATGAAAGAAAATCAAGCGCCTGGGCCAATAAGGTTTTTCATTCTACCAATGGCGGTTTGCCTACTTTTGTCAAACATCGCTTTCGCAGAAGAGACTGTTAATATTCTACCTGATGACCCCCTTTATGCAGCAAAGAGACACGCAGAGACAACAGAATTAGCAGCTAGTTCCGACCCACTAGAGAAAGCCCGTATTCATACTAAACATGCCAAAGAGCGATTAGCTGAGGCGAATATAACGGTATCCAAGGGCAAGCCAGAGTTTGTAGAAGGGTTGATGGGAGATTATGAAAATTCCTCCAGAAAAGCAATGGCAAACATAAAACGTGCCGCTAATCAAGGAAGGGACGTGAGTGAGGCATTGAACGCAGTAGAGGGTTCCGCCCAAAAACACACGGAGGTGCTGACGGGCCTATTGGGGAAGGTACCAGAACAAGCTACGCCCTCTATTGAACGTGCTATAGAAGTGTCTAAGCGTGGCAGAAACCGTGCCTTGGAGTCACTCAACAAGGTCCAAGGAGGTAAGCTTCCTATTAGTAGACCAGAGGGAAGAACTGGAAAGCCAGAAGGCATTGACAGACCAGAGGCTTCAGGTAGGCCTGGCGGAATCGAGAGGTCAAAAAAACGTGGTGGGCCAGAAGGTATTGGCCGACCAGGAAGGCCCAGCAAACCTAGTGATGCAGGCGAATTGAAAGGTAAAGGTGAGTCTGAAGGATTGGGGAAATGGATAGAGCATGGTAGACAGGGAGTTATTGGCGGACAAGGAAAGGGCGGTAGGCCTAGTGGTGCAGGTAGAGGGGGTGGTAGAGGAAGATAATTGTTCCGCACCTTTAAAAGCTTCGCAGAAGCATACTGACAGAGACTATAACGTCAATTTATGTAAGGAAGGCTGGCTGTCAGTTAGTCTTCCAGTCCTCTTGTATTTAATTCATTCCACTGCCAAGTAAACACACCAAACCATCCTTAACAGATAGCTTCAAGGGGAAGATTACTCTCCTTAACCTCTAATCGAATCAAACACTTGACACCTGGCCCAGAATCTTGTATTTATCTTAGCTTTCCTTGAAAAGACAG
>JBHICS010000009.1:0-10884 GCA_046759685.1 Candidatus Brocadiales bacterium
TAACGACATTGTAAGACGGTCTTTAAACAGTGTACGGTTGGGCAGTTTGGTCAGGATGTCGTGTTGGGCCATGCGTTTGATTATTTCCTCTGCCCGTTTACGCTCGGTGATGTCACGCACCACACCGGTGAAAAGTCGCTGTTCGGACATCCGCATCTCGCTGACGGCTAATTCTACCGGGAAGGTCGAGCCGTCCTTGCGGCGTCCGGCGGCCTCGCGCCCTGTGCCGATGACCTTGGCCTTACCGGTGCGCAGGTAGTTGTTGATTTGTTGGTTATGCTGGCTGCGGGAGGGCTCTGGCATCAGCATATTCACGTTTTTGCCGATAACCTCGGCGGCTGAGTAACCAAATATCCGCTCTGCTGCTGGATTAAACGACATGACGAGACCATGCTCGTCGATAGTAATAATGCCGTCTACAACATTGTCCAAGACCGCATGGATGCGCGCCTCCCTCTCTTGTACTGCTTCCTCTGCCCGTTTGATGGCGGTCATTTTAACACGGAGTTCTTCGTTTTTATTAACCAACTCTTCCGTGCGCTCGGCCACGCGTCGTTCTAGAGATTCGGTGAGCGCTTTAAGCGCTTTTTCTGACTGCCTACGCTTGTTAGTGGCGATTTGGGCATATAGACTGGACCCAATGATAAGACACATGAATGTCAAACGCATCCAGAGTTCGTCTATGTCATTTAAGGGGAATATTTCCGCGCCAAAACTGTTCTTATTGAATATAAGAGTATGTACAGCAGCATCAACAAGCCAATAGAATATGCCTATGCCAATACCGGCCAGGATTATTTCTATATTGTGCAATATATGTTTTGCACTTTTATTCTTCACCGTGCTTTTGCTCCAACCTGGCATTCTGCTTTCAAGCTGTAGCCTCGAAGGAGTACGTAGATTTGTAATATTGAGGTGTTAGTAGGGTTGGTGGTACCACTAATGCCAGGTTTATATATCGCGGATGATGGGTGGAGGTAATTCGCGTACGGCTCCTGGACAATTTCAAGCATGCAATACGGCACCACATCGACAATCCTTTACCAGCATTTGTGGTTATGTCTTTTATGGGCTTAATCGCCGTAACCCCCCCATGTGCAAGCTCTTCTCTTAGACAAATCTACTGTTAGCCCCAATGGTTGTCAAGTATAATAAGTTAACTTGTTCGTATGAGTAGGGCGTGTTTTGCACTCCTACAAGCGGGTAATTTCCACAAGCTCTCATGGTAGCGACAGATACATCTACTCATTGTTGAAAAGGTCTGTCGCCGCTGAGAGAAGGCAATTTGATACTGGTGCAATCGACCCCACAAGGGATTGTATTGGTGTTTGTTCCGACTTATAGAAGGCCCTTTGATGTAATAGCGGAATGTGTCAAAAATGAGGATTCGCCCCACAGGGAGGACTCGAACCTCCAACCCACTGATTAAGAATCTACGTGATTGGCGGTATAGGTTTTCCTGTATAGAACCAAGTATTTGTTTCTATTAGGGGTTTGTGGGGAGTGCCACTCTCCATGCCCCCTGTTTATTTAAGGGTGTTTTGGTGTGTTTACTTGCCAGTGGGTGGACAGAGATATTGCCAGGGAATTAGTGGCCATTTACTAAATAAAGGTGCCGCAGTCACACGGGTATCCATAATGCCCTTAGGGGCTACGAACACCACGGAGTGGACTGCAGCACCCAAAATTATTGTCACAAAGTGGCTACAGCTGTCAAATCACGCCTAAACAGCGTACCAGACAGAGGTTCTGCTACGCGGCAGGTCCGCCGCCAGTTTCAATTATTGCCGTTGCCTCTTCAAACTTGGCGAAAATAGCAGTGTAAAGCAAAAAGATGGCTGCTGATAGTGCCAAAGCAAGACCGGCGATAAGTAGTGCATACTCCACAAGTACGGCGCCGTCTTTCTCTTCGCGGACGCGCCTCAGAGCCCCGCCAACCCTCTCTTTAATCCTCTCTCTGAGCAGGCGAGCCTCTAGATAGATAGCTGTTGACATTCGCATTAACATGTGTTCTTTCCTCCTTTTAACCTTAAAATGTCCCTAAAACATCCCTAAAACATCCCTAAAACATTTCTAACAGGTTGCCTCTAGGCAGCTTACTACCGTTGCGTCTTTTCTTGTGGTTTACATCCTAGTCGTTTGCGGGCGTTATTGGAATGTAAGCCAGTCAAAACATGACGCATCGAAATAAGAGCAAGCTGCGACTATTAATCATCAGTCGACCGGCAACTAATACTTCCCTCTTCTTAGAACCTCCTTTGCCTGCTCTAACGACCCTTCTGCTTTCCGTCGGAGTAACAGCATGACGCAGCCAGTTGCGAGAAGACAAAAAGCAAAGATAATAAGAACCGTGAAAATCATGTGCGTTGTAGTCATTGTTTAGTCTCCTCCTTCACGTTTTTTCACCCTGACTGTTTGTAAAGAAGATCGCAAAATACATGCCATAGGGTGCAAAATATTGATGACACTGCGACAAATAGCCATATGCTCTTGGTATTTAATCACTTATGGATCGCCCTAGCCTAGACGAAAAAGACCTGGCTTATAGTAAAGGCGACTTATCCTCCAATTTTCAAGGGTTGAGCTACAAAATTTGTAGCTATGTTTTATATCTATATTGGCGAGGTGGCCTGCAGAGCTTAAGTCGTAGCTTGACAATTACTTGACAGTGCGTGAGGTGCTCTACAGCTTAACAAGCTCCTATTAAACTGATTCTAGCCTGTCCTGTTCTGCTTCTAGCGCCTCTGTACGAGACATGAAACTTTTACTTTCCTGAGCTCCTTTAAGCATCTCCAGTGCCGTACTCAGCAAGATGCTCGTCGCCCGTATCTTCAGCTCTGGATTATATACATCTCCCCGCTCTTGTCTCCCTCTTTCACAATGATGTCACCATCTTTATAGGTTTCTCCTAAAAAGCTTTTTCTTCCCTATCGTTCTTGCCACCTTATTTCAGAGGCCTACTTCTCCATAGCCTTCCGCATTCCTTGGATTATTTTCGCCTGCGCCTCTTTTTGATTTTTTTGCCTTGGCAGGGGCCCTCTGGGACGGCTCGTCCTGTGGTCATTGATAAGTGAAACGATTTTGACTGTGTCCTTTCTAGTCCATCTCAGGGGCTTTTTGTTTGCATCAATGGGTGCTGGAAAATCCTTTATCTCGGCCTTTAGTTTGGAGAAGTAAGAAGTAGATATGTCCAGTATTATGCGTATTTCTTGTCCTACATAAAACTCTTTGTTGGGGATCGTGACTGTCTGTTGTGTTTCTTTGACGTCCTGCACTTGGGCGGCTGGGAAAAAGTATCCTAAACCCTTTTTGTTTTCCTCTAGCCACATTCTAGCCTGAGAAACCAACTGATATTCCATCACCATAAATATATCCTTATATTTTACATCGGCATCCATAATGAAAGCCCTTCCCCCTAGCTCGGCGGCTTGCCTCCCATTAGCAAGCTTACATGCAACGCTCCCCATCATACTCTTTGCGTATTTTACGCTATTAATATCATATGGCGCTATGGGGCAGTAACATCTATACCTGAATCTCTTTATATGGACCTTTCCGCAAATATTATCTAGCTCACCATAAAGCTCTTGAAGTTTTTTGTTATAGCCTGTCTGTTCATCTCCGTTGGTTGAGGGTATTTTAGTGGCTTTGAGGATGTACTCTCGAATGGAGTAAATTAAATCGCGAGCTCTTTGGAAATCTGGTTTTTTCATCATTTCCACAGCGATTTACCCTCCTAAGTAAGTACAAATTCGCACTATAAACCTTAGGGATAATTCGCTAATTCCCTCTAGAGGAGTGTGCGAAGCAATTAGCACTCTAACCCAATTTCGTCACTTTTTGATTCTATTAGGGGTCATGGAGAGTGATACTCTCCATGGCACCTGTTTATTTAAGGGTGTTTTGGGTATACTTACTTGACAGTCTCTAGTTCTTTTCCATGTTGGAGAAGGAGCTGTTGTAGGCGCAATGTGTCAGTATAAGAAGCGCCACTTTGCCTTGCACTCTTTATGCCTCCACTTCCTCCCTTCTTCGCTTTGCGAGCAGGTAGCCGCCCATCAAAAACTGCACCGTGCCCATCGTTAACATTATTAACAGTAGTACGATTTCCATTTTACTTGCCCCTTCCATTAAAACTTTAGTAACTGGTATTTTGCAAGCGCTGTTAACAACAACCTATCAATTTCCATACCAAACCGAGTGGAGAATTTGTGACGACTATAAGTTGTATGTCTTTAGGTACTTACGGTAGGTTGGGGCAATCGTGGGGAAGTTATAGCCTAACAGGATAGTGTTACAAAAACTCTCACGGCGTGCAACTTACTGTTACAGTGTTTTGGTCGAACAAGAATTGCCTTGTAATATTTGGTACCCTTTTAAAAATCGTACAATCGAACTCCACCTGGGATGGCGTAAGTGTTTGTCCCACATACAGCAAGCCCTTTGATGTGATAGCGGAATGTGTCAAAAATGAGGATTGGCTTCCAAGAGAGGACTCAAACCTCCAACCAAGCGGTTAATCCGCCTCAGGCGGACCGACTCTACCATTAAGCTACTGTGGGCCTATTTCCATATTTATTTGGAGTCACCAATAGCAAGGATCTTTTCTTTGAGCCATTGGCGTCCTTGACCTGATTTCAAGGCCCTTTCCCTCTTTTGGCCTCCGTCCGAGAACGCCAGGTCTCATGATATATCAAGCGCCAAGGGCCGTCATTTATCTTTGTATATTTGGTAAGTTTGTTTGTTGAATCGTTGTGCTGAGCTACCCGTTTAGTTAACTCAGAAGTTTGACCAATATAGATCTTCCCTGTTGATTTGGATTGGAGGACATAAACATAATAGTCCATGCTCCCCCCTTGCTACTCAAACAGGTTAGTCGCTTCAAGTGAAAGGTTATAGCTAAAAGGTTGGCTCCCCAGGGAGGACTCGAACCTCCAACCAAGCGGTTAACAGCCGCCTACTCTACCATTGAGCTACTGGGGAATTCATTCTATTCCAGATCGTGGATATGGAGCATTATACCCATAGGCAAAAAAGATTTCAATTGCCGAATACAGGAGGAGGCTTCTGAGAAACCCCACTAAAAGTGCGGCGGAATCCAAGTGGTTAATCCGCCTCAGGCGGACCTACTCTACCATTGAGCTACTGGGGAATTCATGCTATTCCATACCGTGGGATATGAAGCATTATACCTAAGATGGACTGGATTTCAATCGCTGAATAAGGGAGAAATTATTGGTGCTGTTTCTTGATAAAGATGCGTCGGCTCATGCTAGTAATCCATCCCCAATGCAGGACTGTGTGGGCTATTATGAAGATAACAAAGGCAACGGCAACCCACTTGTGATAGGTGACTAAGGTGTGGCGGTCAATGTCCAGTAGTTCATCATGTTCCATTGGGCCTCGCCCACCTCTATATCCCCGCCCCCGTTCAAGTACCCATCCCTGTAAAATACCCGAAACAAGTAGGAATAAGAGCAGAAAGGACTGAGTAGCATCCACCACGTAATTAAGCGTTGCTTTTTTCATTTGCTATTTATCTTTGATAAAACTTGCTTTGGTGGCCCAGACGCTGTCGGGGTATTTTTCAATGAGTTCTTGCCATGCCGCTCGCATGGTATCGGCGGAGCCTGTTCGCTTAAACTCCGAGACCCCCAACCAGTATTGGGCCTCAGGGGCACAGGCGCAGTCTGGATATTGAGCTACAACCGTCTTGAACTGTGTGCTCGCCTCTGGATAGTTTCCCTTATCAAAATCGGTCTTGGCAATGCCGAACACAAGCTGTGCCCTGTACTCTTCGGGGGGCAGGAAACCCGTGAACCGGTGGTGGACGGTGCCGTCGGCTTCTGCCACGACTATGGTAGGAGTCCAAAGGACATCAAACCTCTTGACTAGCTCTATGTCCTTTCCAACGTGTAATTTAAGGGGAACAAAGCGACTGTTTATCAGTTCTGTTACGTTAGCGTCTGGATAGGTCACGGCCTCCAGCCGTTGACACCCACCTCAGTGCGGATGGAAGAAGTCGAGTAGTAGGAGTTTCTCCTCGTTCCCGGCCTTTTCTGAGGCTGTTCCAAAATTCTTTGAGCCCTTTAGCCATTGTACGGCGTCTTTTCCCTCTACAACTGGTGTAGGTGAGAAGAGAATTAAACTCACCAGCACAAGGAGTGCGGTAATATGTCGCATATTTAACCCCCTTAACGTGATGTTCTAAGGTTTAAACGTTTAAGGGCTAAAGGTTAATGATTAATGGCGGTGTCCGTGGCCGTGCCCATGACCATGCTCATGCCCATGTCCGTGGCCCTCGTGTCCGTGGCTATGCCCGTGCCCATGTCCATGACCCTCGTGCCCGTGTCCGTGCCCATGACCGTGACCATGGCCCGCGTGGCCGCCGTATGCATGCATAGGCTTAATCACTTCCAGTAGAACCTGCTCCGCTGAGAGTTTTTCGTCAAGGATGGGCAGGTATACGTCGTTTTCCTTCTGGAAGTGTGGGTCCATGATGCCTTGAAGTTTGCTTGCTGTCTTTTGAATCCTTTTTATAGTCGCGTCGGCCGATTCTTTATAGACATTGTTTATCTCTGTCTCCAGTTCGCTTATATACTGCTTTATGAACTGATGGTCCACCTCCATGGTCTTTGTGAATAGGGGGTTGTTCATCAACTCAGCGACCTTTCCGTATAGGTGCTTCTCCTCACCCTCGGCGTGTGGAAGGAGTTCTTCCTTTAGTAAGGTCATCAAGTCATCGAGTAGTCCCCTCTCCTGGGCGCTGAATTTCTGCAGATTCTCTATATCGTGCCAGAAGCCGTGGAGCCTTTCCTCCAACGTCTTATGATGATCTCTTATAGGCTCTGTAGGTCTTATCATTCTTTAAATACCTCCAATGTTTGCAATCAAACAGTTAATCTTCAGAATCTACGGTACTATCTGTCTGTTGGTCCACTGTTTCCTCCATCACAGTCTCAACGACAGGGCCGTTTAGGTAATCAATAATCCTGGACAACTCCTTTCTCATGTCCTGCCTAGATACTATCATATCCACGAAGCCGTGTTCCAAAAGAAATTCGGCTGACTGAAACCCCGGGGGAAGGGTCTTTTTGATAGTCTGCTGTATGACCCTGGGACCAGCAAAGCCGATCAAGGCCCCTGGCTCGGCTATGATTATATCTCCCTGAGATGCGTAGCTTGCCATCACACCTCCCATGGTAGGGTCGGTGAGGATTGAGATGAATATTCCACCCGAGTCGTGAAGGCGGGAGATGGCTGCATTGGTCTTTGCCATTTGCATGAGCGAGAACATCCCTTCCTGCATCCTTGCGCCTCCGCCGGAGCCTGACACGATTATCAAGGGTAGTCCTGTCTCTGTGGCCTTTTCTGCGGCTCTGGCAATTTTCTCCCCCATTACAGAGCCCATACTTCCCATTATAAAGTTGGAGTCGGTAACGACTAGTATGACCTCCTTGCCCTCTATCCGGCCCAAGCCTACAACAACGGCCTCTTTCAGACCGGTCTTTTCCTGCTCTGAGGTGACTCTTTCCTTGTAGCTGATGCGGTCTGCAAACTCTAGTGGGTCTGCTGGGAGCATATCCGGCCAAAGTTCCTCGAAGGAAGCCTCGTCCAGGGTCATTTTTATCCGCTTTTTCGCTGAGATGCGGAAGTGGTGGTTGCATTCTGGGCAGACATCGAGCCTCTCCTCCATGGCCTTTTTATATACAAGGCCCTTGCAAGCCTCACACCGTATCCAAAGGCCGTCGGTTATTACCCCTTTCCTCTTAAGCATCTAACTCCTTTCTACCGTTAATTTGGACCCTTCCTGGGCGAGGTGCCGCAGATTTTTTAAGGCCTGAGAGGGGTCGGGTGCTTTAAATATGGCAGATGCGGCCGCTATGACGTTTGCACCCCCTTGGGCAGCAAGGGCCACGTTCTTTTCCGTTATCCCTCCGTCAATTTCTATATCGAGGCCCTCAGGTGCTATGTCTCTTAGGTGCTTCAACTTGGGCAGTACCTCAGGGATAAACTTCTGGCCTGCAAAACCAGGATTCACAGACATTACCAACAGCATGTCCACCTCTCCCAAAAGCTCCTCAACCCTTCCTGGGTGTGTAGGGGGATTGAGTGAGATACCAGCCCGGAATCCGGCCTCCTTGGCCAAGCGGATTACCTCCCTGGGGTCATCTTTGGATTCTATATGGAATACGAAGAAATCTCCCTCATTTGCCGCTGCCCTGAAGGGCTTTATGAATTGTGAAGGATATTCCACCATTAGGTGAAGTCCCATGGGGACCCTGGCGATGTGTTTAAGTCCTTCTACTAAGAACGGGCCCATGGTCAGGTTGGGCACGAAGTGGCCGTCCATAATGTCTACATGTATTAGGTCTACACCGGCGTCCTGGACCTTATTTACGTCTTCCTCCAGTCGCATGGGATTGGCTGCCAGTATGGAGGCCGCTATTTTTATCTTCACTTGTGTATTGTACCCTTTTAAATTATTTGGTTGTTATGGCCATTTGGGCCTTTTTTGTGTGCTTCTGCTTATCGGTCAGGGCGGCAACGCCGGGAAGCTCACTACCCTCCAAGAGCTTTAGGAAGGCCCCACCGCCGGTTGACATATATGAAACGCTATAAGTCTCCCCTGCCTTGTGCAATGCCACGTCCGTGTCGCCTCCACCGACTATGGTAAGTGCGTGGGATTTGGCTACGGCCTCTACCATAGCATAGGTGCCGCGGCTGAATGCGTCCATCTCAAACGCCCCCATGGGGCCATTCCATAGTATGGTCTTTGCGTTGTTAATGGCCTCTAGGAAGAGGGTGGTGCTTGCTGGGCCGATATCGAGCCCGTACCAGTTGCTGGGTATCTCCTGGAAGGTCACTACCTTGGTCTCTGCGTCTGCGGCAAATCTTTCAGCTACCACAAAATCTACCGGAAGATAAAATCTTTTGCCAGATTCGGTTGTCTTTTTAAGGATGTCCCTTACCTCTTCTATCATATCGTCTTCCACTAGAGACTTACCAATGTCGTGACCCTGGGCCTTCAGAAATGTGAAGGCCATGGCACCGCCAATAATTATCTTATCAACCTGTCGAGCAAGATTCTTGATAATCTTTAACTTATCCGATATCTTTGCGCCTCCAAGCACGGCCACCATAGGACGTGAGGGGTTGTTTACGGCCTTTTCAAAGTAGTCTATTTCCTTCTTGACCAGGAAACCTGCGGCCGAGATGGGTACGAACTTGTTTATGCCCACCATTGAGGCATGGCTCCTGTGACAGTTTCCAAAGGCGTCCTGGATGAATACATCATAGAGGCCTCCCAGGGCCTTTGCAAACTCTGGATCGTTCTTTTCTTCGCCAATGTGGAACCTGAGATTCTCAAGTAGCACCACATCCTGGGGCTTCATTCTATCTACGATATCTTTTGTCTTGTCTCCTATGCAGTCCTCCGCGAAAACCACCTCCTTATCCAGTAGCCTGGATAGCCTCTTGACCACCGGGCGCAGGCTCAGGTTCGGTATGCGTTTTCCCTTGGGTCTACCCAGATGGGATGCAATGATTACCTTTGCGCCTTCATCCAGGAGATAGTTTATTGTGGGGAGCGTTGCGCGTATGCGGGTGTCTTCGGTGATATTGCCCTGCTCGTCCAGGGGTACGTTGTAATCTACACGTACCAGTACCTTCTTGTTTCTTACGTCCAGGTCCTTTATGAATAGTTTTTCCATTTATTATATATTGGCAAAGCGTTCGGTTAACTCGACCATTCTCTGGGAGAACCCCCACTCGTTGTCGTACCACCCCATGACCTTCACAAGGTTGTCCTGAATGACGTAGGTAGAGAGGGAATCAAAGATGCAGGAATGAGGGTTCCCTATAATATCGGAAGACACGATAGGCTCGTCACAGTACTCTAGAATGCCCTTCAGTTCACCTTGGGAGGCCTTTTTCATGGCCTGGTTTACCTCTTCCTTAGTGACGTTCTTCTTCAGTGTGGCTACGAAGTCGGTTATAGAGCCGTCCACCACGGGCACCCTCATGGCTATACCGTCCAGCTTACCGTTAAGCTCAGGTATTACCTGCCCTATTGCCTTTGCGGCTCCGGTGGAGGTAGGGATGATGTTAACCGCTGCACCTCTGGCCCTACGGAGGTCGCTATGTATGAAGTCCGATACCCTTTGGTCGTTTGTGTATGCGTGGATGGTGGTCATGAGGCCCTTTTCGATTCCAAAGTTATCGTTGAGCACCTTTGCCATTGGGGCCAGGGAGTTGGTAGTACATGATGCGTTGGAGATGATTTTATGTTCAGGTCTCAGAGATTTGTCGTTTACGCCGATGACAATTACTGCGTCCAGTTTATCTTTTGGTGGGGCGGAGAGTATTACCTTTTTTGCCCCTGCCTGGAGGTGCTTCTCGCAGGCCTCCCTCTTGGTGAATATACCTGTGGATTCTATCGCTACGTCTACTCCAAATTTTTTCCAAGGGAGCTTTGAAGGATCTTTCTCCTTCACAAGCCTTATGTCTTTCCCGTTAACCGATAAGGCATCTTCCTTTGCCTCTACAGTGCCGTTAAACCTGCGGTGTACGGAATCATATTTTAGGAGAAATGCGAGCGATTTGGCATCTGCCAGGTCGTTTATAGCAACTACTTCGATGGAAGACCTCTGGGCCATGGCTCTAAAGACTATTCTGCCAATCCTTCCAAAGCCGTTTATACCTACTTTTATTGCCATAGATGCCTTTCCTTTCGTCTTAAGTAAGTTTGGAATCGAACTATTTTAAGTGGGTGGGAGAGATTTGTCAAGCGTCAGAGGCTGTGCGGGAAAGAACTCTTTGGAGGCATGGTGGGCAAGTAATTAAGTTGATGTATTATGCAGGAAGTAGGGAAATAGCCGTCTA
>JBHICS010000010.1:0-10637 GCA_046759685.1 Candidatus Brocadiales bacterium
GTGGTGCGTGGCGGTAAATTTGGCGAGCGATGGGCAGAGCTCTGTGATGCATACGGGGTAAAGACAACCTGCATAGATGTAGAGTACGGTAGCGCAGTAGAACCCGGGGCGGTGGAGACGGTACTGAAAAAGGACAGGTCCATTAAGGCCGTCTTCGTTACTCAGTGCGAGACCTCTACGGGGGTACTGAACGATATTGAGACAATCGCCGGGATAGTAAAGGACTATCCAGCCCTTTTAGTGGTGGACGCCATAACCGCCGTCGGTGTGAGCCCATTTTTTATGGACAAGTGGCAGGTGGACGTAGCTATAACGGGTTCACAGAAGGGCCTCATGCTTCCGCCGGGACTGGCCTTTGCCGCAATCAGGCCAGGCGCACAGGATGCAATAAAGAGGGCGGATTTGCCTAGATATTACTGGGACTTTCGGGCCATGCACGATGCTTTGAAGGAGGACAATACACCCTTCACCCCTGCCGTGTCTCTGGTAGTAGCCCTGAAGGTGGCACTGGAAATGATGAAGAAGGAAGGTCTGGAGAATATCTGGAAAAGGCACGCACGGCTAGCTCATGCCACTAGAGAGGCCGTAAAGGCTTTAGGTCTCGAGCTCTTTGCCCAGCGCCCCTCCGATATACTAACGGCGGTGAAGGTGCCGAACGGTGTAGACGGTGTTGCCTTTACGAAGCATTTGAGGGATAAGTACGGTGTCAGCATAGCCGGCGGGCAGGCCGAGTTAAAGGGTAAGATATTCCGTGTGGCCCATGTGGGCTACATGAACGATTTTGATGTCATTATCGCCATCGCCGCTATCGAGAAGGGTCTGCATGAAAGCGGCTATCCGGTAGAGGCTGGCAGGGGGGTTTCAACCGCCCAGCGCCTACTCATTGCCGACAAGAAAGGGTCTCCTGCAGCACGGACAAAATCGCAGGTGGGCGTTACATAAAACCCACAAGGCTTGGCGTCTAAGATTGTGTATGTAGCAATGGCCTAAAGACCCATTCTGAGGGCTCGTCCAACAACGTGGAGAGTCTTCGCCAGAGGCGAAAACTGCTCCGCCTCGGGCGGATCTTAATGGCATGGGATAATGGAGTGGTTTTGCAGGGCACTCAGAACCTTGGTTAGGGTGAGGGAGGGTTATTTTCTGAGAATCTGTTCTATTTCTTTTTGTGTGTAGAGGCGTCCTCTGTCCACGCCCGGACAAAATTCCTTCTGCGACTCCCAGGCGTTTTTGCTCCTAAGACTTGAGGGCCAGAAGGGGAAAGTGCGACACTGCCTTGGCCTGGCCTCATATACGCTGCACCCGTTTGAATACATTATGCAGTCGCCGTTGGGGTGTTCTATGAGGCTCGTTCTCCTGTCTACCTTTCGCAGATGCCTTTTGCCGAATTTGCTCGTTGACACATTCATGAAGCTGGATATGGCCTGTATCTCTTTAGTGGTAACCCAGACATACCCCGGCTCCCCTCGACAGCAGCTCCCGCATCTCTGACACTCGAATCTCAGGCCATTGCTATACCACGGCTTATGATGTGCTTCTCGTTCCGGCATTAATCTTGGGGAGATAGGTCTGTATAAAGCAAAAAGGAATGGTGGGCAAAAATAGAAACAGATATTCTCCACCATTCCTTTGAAGGTAATCAATCGAACAGAATCTTCAAAGTGAGAGACTATTCGTAGTGGTCAGGAACCCAGACCTTTTCTTCGTATTCCTGCCAGTGCCCACCCGGGATAGGTTTTTCCTCGTAGTGACCCTCTACTCTTCGGTCACCTTCCATGTGCTCAGGTACCCAGACGCGCTCAGTCTTAGTGGTATCTACCCACTTTTTCTTTTTAACATATTCATAGTGGCCCTCTACAAACTGCTTTCCTTCTTGAGCGCCTGACTGCTGGGCGGCCTCTAGCTCGCGCTGTAACTCTGCCTTTTCCTCTTCCTGTTTTTTCTTTTCTAAATAGTCACCCGCTAAAGCGCCGGTCAAGGCACCAGCACCAGCACCAATTGCTGCACCCATGCCGGGGCTTCCCGTTGCTCCGCCTATAATGGCACCCATTGCGGCGCCGCCGGCAGCACCAACACCTGCGCCTTTCTGGGTCTGGGTCATTTCGCAGCCTGAGCCAACCAGTGCTATCCCAAGGGCAAATACTAGGCACAAAAATAGCTTAGAGCTCATGTTCGTCTCCTTACCCCCCTTTCAACCTAAATTTTAGACAGTCTCCACTTGGAAATCAAGCGAGAAGGCTAAAAAGGTAAAAAAACAGATTCTTTCGGCACCGTAAAGCCACTAAACACACCCTGCACCCTAGTATCAATTTCTTAGTATTGAGAGGGTGCGGACTGTTGCTGCTGTTGCAGCTGTTCTTGGCGCCTCTGCTCGTAAAGCCTCTTCTGCTCCTCCTCTTGCAACTGACGCTGTAGTTCTGCCTTTTCCTCTTCCTGTTTTTTCTTTTCTAAATAGTCACCTGCCAAAGCGCCGGTCAGGGCGCCTGCACCAGCACCAATTGCTGCACCCATGCCGGGGCTTCCCGTTGCTGCGCCTATACCGGCCCCTAATGCTGCTCCACCGGCCGCACCAACACCCGCCCCTTTCTGGGTCTGGGTTAACTCACAGCCCGAGAGTGCCAGTGCCGTCGCTAAAAAGCATACTAACACTAAAATCTTACCGCTCATTTTCTTTTTCCTCTTTGTAGACAGTTTGTGTTTATTGTCAGGAAGCAACGGACTGCTCCTGTAGAATTATACATATACCATTAAGAGGGTGTCAATCAAGAACATTATTCGGCCAGGGGTATTGAATACACCAGTGCGCCCATCAGCTCATCCTCTTTTGCATTGACGTGGCACATCTTGCACTCCTTCATTACAAGCGGCACAGGTGTGGCGGCCTTGAGGACCTTTTTCCCTCCGATGGCCTCAACCTTGTCGAAGAAGTCTGCCCCTCCCTTGAGGGCCTGCACAGCTTCTTTTTCGAAGTCGTCCTTGGGTCTGTTATCGGGATTAAAGAAGCTTTTTGTTGCGGTTATAATCCGCCCAGAGTGCCAGCCCTTCTTTTCCATCTCTGCGAATACCTCTTTAGATACGGTGGCTGATGGTATACGGCCCATGTTCTCTACGTGGTCGCGGGTGTCAAATATAATCCACAGTTTGTATACATCGTCCAGTAGTTTAACGATGGTTCTCGCCTCTTCTGCATTAAGATTTCCCCATTTGTCAAAGGCCGTAGCCTTGGTCGCTAGTCCACCTAAGGCGGAGAATGAGATTATTACTGCAACAACCGTAATCAATGTTCTCTTCATATTCTGTTTCCTCTCACAAATATACGGGGGTATCGTATGGACATTATACAAGGCAGTTATATGTTTTGCCAGTGTATAACGCTGATGCGGTTTGGTATGTAATATGTGGTAAAGTAGTCCCTTAAGTGTGATTATTTTTCTTGACAATTTGGCTCTATAAGTTACCATACGTCCCTTTTGGAGGAGGGTATGCTAAAGGGAAGGGCTGCCTTGTAAACTTCCAACCTTGGCTCCCCTAGGGGCTTAGCCTCATTTCCTGCCTCTGTCTTATTCGTATAATAGCAGATTTACATGGGACTTAAAGGTATTTGTGACGTATAAAACCAATGGCTAAGACTACCAGAAAACGAACGGCTAAAGATACGTCTGGTAGTGCGCGGGCAGGCATTACACCGGAACCGCCGGGCAACCCTACCATACTTTATCTTGCCACCATCTCGTTTTTCTTTTGTTTTGCTATCTGGGCATTATATGCACCGTTTGGGCCGTACTTTATGAAGTGGTACGGCCTTTCAGCCGGCCAGGTGCTTATACTGGTAGCTATCCCGGCACTCTTAGGTTCTGTCATCCGCATACCAATAGGTATACTGGCAGATAAGTATGGTGGGAGGATAGTATTCACCATACTTCTTTTCTTTGTTATCCTTCCGTTGGTGGGTGCCATATTTGCCGACAGCTATGTCATGTTTCTTATCTGTGGTCTGTTTTTTGGCATGTCTGGAACATCGTTTATTATAGGCATTACTCATGTATCCAACTGGTACCCACAGGCCAAACAGGGCACCGCACTGGGGATATACGGCGTAGGTAACGTGGGTACTATACTGGCCACAATATTTGTGCCCATCTTGATAAACAATGTCTTTGGTGATCCAGCGGTGGGTCCCCCGAAGATTTCAATAGGTTCTTTGGAAGGCTGGCATCTTATCTTCGGCATCTATGCCATCCCTGCCCTGGCCATGGGCATAATATATTGGATAATGACCTCTGAACCACCCCGGCGTCATAAGGCCAAGACGTTCGGGGAGATATTCGGTGTTTACAAATCGAGTGGGCTTGCATGGTTATTTGCATTCCTATACTGGATGACCTTTGGGGGCTTTGTCTGCTTCTCGCTTTTCTCGCCTACGTATTTCAATGACCGCTGGGATATAGACAGGGCCCAGGCATCTATGGTTTATACAACTATCTTTGTTCTTATAACAGCGCTTATAAGGTCATTTGGCGGCTGGCTATCGGATAAGATAAATCCAAGACAGATACTTATTGTCACCTTTGGGGTCTCGCTTGGTTTGTTATTAGTGATGGCTGCTGAGATATCCTTTCCTATACAGATAGGTTGTCTATATGCCCTAGGTATCTGTTGTGGTATAGGTAACGCCTGTGTATTTAAGCTTATACCATCCTATTTTACTGCAGTGGGAGCAGTAGGCGGCCTGGCTGGAGCCCTGGGTGGAACAGGCGGCTTCTTTATGCCAATTGTTATGGGGACGATTAAGGATGCCACAGGCAGCTACAAGTACGGGTTCGGGATATGGTGTGCTATATGCCTGGGGACCCTTATTATTGTGCTAACACCCAAACTATTTCATAAGCAGAAAATCTAATTAGTATAGAATTATCCTGGGAGGTTTAACGGATGGCTAACAAAGCGGCGGCCTTTGAGCCTCAAGGTAACACCACGGTACTCTCCTTCGCTACCATGGCCTTTGGGGTCTGCTTTGCAGTATGGGCCCTTTATTCTCCCTTAGGCCCCTACTTTAGAGAAGAGCTCCACATTAGTGAGGCCCAGCTAGGCCTGCTCATATCGATTCCCGCCTTTCTGGGCTCCGCTATGCGCATACCCATGGGTATCCTTACCGATATGTACGGCGGGAGGAAGGTCTTTAGCATCTTGCTGTTATTCTGTTTCTTCCCGGCTATAGCGGCCATGTATGCCAATTCGTACACCTTCTTGCTCATATGTGGTTTCCTATTTGGCATGTCGGGAACATCCTTCGCCGTTGGGATTCCCCACGTAGCAAGATGGTACCCTTCACACAGGCAGGGACTCGCACTGGGCATATATGGTATTGGAAACGTAGGGGCCGCTCTTGCCACACTATTTGCGCCGCGTCTTATATCATATTTTGGTGGGGATTGGCACAGTATCTTTCCCATCTATGCGATCCCCTGCCTCGTAATGGCCCTTCTTTACTGGCGGTTCATAACCGATGCACCAACGACAGCCCATACAAAGAGCCTTAGTGAGATATTGAGTGTGTTCAGGCGGACGCCACTGGCCTGGGTATTTTGCGCATTTTACTGGGTGACATTTGGTGGCTTCGTGTGCTTCTCTCTATTCCTGCCGGCCTACTTCAAGAAAGTCTATAACATCACACCAGTACAGGCGGGCGACCTGACGACGGTCTTCATCTTTGTCACATCGTTCATCAGACCAGTAGGAGGTTATCTAGCCGATAGGATGGATGGTCGTAAGATACTCATTGTGCTGTACACGGTAGCAGCGGCGTTGCTCATTCTAGAAGGGTTGGGACCGTCCTTGACCATGGCGTCTGCGGCCTTTATACTCCTAGGCGCCTTTCTAGGTATTGGAAACGGTGTTGTATACAAGCTGGTGCCCACCTATTTCGCCGCAGAAACTGGGGCGGTAGGAGGCCTGGTAGGGGCAGCCGGAGGCCTGGGTGGCTTCTTTATGCCAATTGTCTTGGGCGCATCCAGGGACATGACCGGCAGCTATTTCACAGGATTCGCTATTGCAGCCGCTATATGCCTATTATGCGTGTTTTTTGCTCGTAAGGAGTTCAAGAGGGTATAGGTATGTCATTCCGCATTTAATGCGGAATCTACTTCTGATTAAATTAGGGGTCTAGCCCCATAAATGGGGCAGCTACAGGCCCTTACATGTCATTCCGTTCGTAGTTCAATAAATACAGCATGTTCGAAAACGGTAAGACATCCTGTATGTGAAGAAATAGGCCAGCGGCTTAATTCCATTAAATGTTTGGTCTAGGAATAGGTGTAGTGTAAGCCCCAGAAAGGCGCCTGTTATAATGGGGTCGATAGGGTAGAAAGTATACAGCCCCCAGAAACCTATTATGAGTTCCCAACTGTGTAGAAAGAGATATACGCGGGTCATCTCACACTTGCTTTCGTCAAAGCTTTCGTAATCAAAATTGTTATATACATTAGCCAGCGCAAGGAGACCTCGTCGTAGACCGAGGCTGTTAACCCAATCGAACACGTGGTCTAAGTCCACCAAACATCCTGCCAAGAAACAGGATGCCGCCGGCGAGAGATCGCCCCTCAAGGCATAGACTGCCAGTCCAAGTGCACCAGATGTTACTACGTGTCCAACAGGCTTCATGGGTTTTACAAGTTTACTGGTAGAAAGAAACGGAATATAATACATTGACAGACCATAAAGTCAAGGATTGATAAGTCTATGGATTTTCAATTATCTGTGGTTGAGCCCGTCAATGCGGTCGTTGGTCAGAAATAACAGCTTCTAGATGTTAAATCACACCCACATAACATGCTATATTAAAATGATTTATCTTGCGGACGGGCGTGCTGTCTTATATAATTATTTTGATTGAAATTGTATTCCTATAGCATCCGCCCCAGATGTATCAATGGATTCCAAATTTGTATCTTTTGTAGAGATTTTGTACTGTATGTTATTCCGTGCATAGTGTGGAACATGTTTATTAAGTGCCTTACATGTCATTCCGTGCTTAAACGGAATCTATAGGTTCCTGCTTTCGCAGGAATGACAGATTGGGTAGGGATAACATATAGAGACAAAATAACATAGAGGCAAGATAACAAGATCATTATGTTCGATTTGCATTCCCACAGCATATTGTCTGATGGAGAGCTGCTGCCCTCGGAACTGGCGCGTAGGGCGGAGGATTTGGGCATAAAGGGCCTGGTAATCTCTGACCACGTGGACGTATCCAATATAGACTTTGTGGTACCGCGGCTTGCCAAGGTGTCTAGGCAGTTGAGTGCGGTTATGAAGTTGGTGGTGAAGCCGGGTGCAGAGCTTACCCACGTAATACCTTCTGAGCTACCGGGCCTTACGGCACGAGCCAGGGAACTGGGTGCGGAACTGGTACTGGTCCATGGCGAGACTATTGTGGAGCCTGTCCTGCACGGCACTAACCGTGCTGGGATTGAGTCTGGTGCCGATGTACTTACCCATCCGGGTCTGATAAGCGAGGAGGATGCTTCGCTGGCCGCCGAGCTTGGGGTGGGACTTGAGATATCCGCCCGCAAGGGCCACTCATTAACCAACGGTCATGTGGCGAAGGTTGCCAGAGAGACAGGTGCTGTCTTGGTTTTTGGCTCTGATGCCCACAGTTCGGGCGATTTATTGGATAGGGCGGAGGCAGAGAAGGTGGCAATGGGTGCCGGGCTTGGACCCGATGAGGTGCGGGAGTTATTTGGAGAGACGGAGAGGCTATTTCGCGGCCAGAAGGAGTCCCTGAAAAGATGATGCCTGAAGAGATGCTAGAAACTGGGCAGAAGGCCCTAGAATGGGTACTAGAGCATAAAATTACAGTGGCCCTGACAATGATAGTCGTTACGGGCCTTACCGTGGTCACGGTAAGCTATGTAAATAAACGTGCCAAGGAGTACGAGACAGCTTGGTCCAAGATTGGTGCACTGTCACTGGACATGAGTGTTGCCGGGTTCCAAGACGAAAAGACCAGGGAGAAGGCCTATACCAAGGCTATTGCGGAATATAAGTCTCTTTTGGAAAAAGGTACGGCTAAGAAGGCTACACCCTGGATACTGTTCGAGCTTGGGAATGCTCAGTATAATGCAAGAGAATTTACCGATGCCATCCTGACCTATAAGCAGTTTTTGGACGATTACGCTAGCCATCCCCTGGTACCCTTCGTCAGGCAGTCCATTGGCTATGCCAGCGAGGAAAAGGGTCATCTGGACGCAGCGGTGATGTACCTTAAGGGTAATGCGTCCTCGGAAGCCCCCTTCCTGATGGCACAGGAGAAATGGGACCTGGGGAGGTGCTACGAGAAGATGGGCCGGAAGGAAGAGGCCGTTAAGGCCTACGAAGAGGCCATTAAGCTTGCACCCGAAAGCCAGTTTGCAAAACTCTCCCAGTACCGCCTTGATATCATTCAGTAATAATCAGGAATCATGCCACAGGAAACCACAGAAAAGAAGGCCTTCGAACTTATAGTCAAGAGAAGGTCGTATGTGGGCAGGCGGCTGGACAAATACATTGCTGCAAGATTTCAACAGTACTCCCGTTCCTTCATCCAGAGGCTCATAAAGGACGGGTCCGTCAAGGTAGGAGGTCAGCCTGCAAAGAGCAGCTATGTAATAAAATATAGAGATGCGATTACACTAGAACTGCCTGTTCTTGAAGAAGAAAAGGTACAGCCCGAAGATCTCCCGCTCGACATAATCCACGAGGATGATTACCTTATGGTAGTGAATAAGCCGCCCGATATGGTTGTCCACCCTGCCCCCGGCAATATGAGTGGCACGCTGGTAAATGCCCTTGCCTTCCATGTGCAAAAACTTTCCTCTGTTGGCGGTCCCATGAAGGCGGGGATAGTCCACCGACTTGATAGAGATACAAGTGGTGTCATGCTGGTGGTAAAGAGTGATTTAGTACACAGCAATATTGCCGAGCAGTTCGAGAAACGTAAGGTGCATAAGGAGTATGTTGCACTGGTAGAGGGTGATGTAGAACTGGATTCAGACCTTGTAGAACTGCCCATAGGCCGACACGCAATTAACAGGCTCAAGATGGCTGTCAGGCACGACGAGGGCAGGGCGGCCACAAGCGTCTACGAGGTAATGGAGCGTTTTGGAGATTTTACACTTGTAAAGGTCATGCCCAAGACCGGCCGCACCCATCAGATACGGGTCCACATGAAGGCCATAGGCCATCCTATTGTTGCAGATGCAGACTATAATAGGCGAGACTGTTTATATAGGTCTGAGATATTTAGGGAAGAGCAAGAAACTGGTGAGCAACCGGTATTAGACAGGCAGGCCCTCCACGCCTACGGACTTGAGTTTTATCATCCAGCACTAAAAAAGAGGGTCTCCTTCCAGGCTGAACTACCCGATGACATAATGGCGGTGCTGAAACTCCTCCGCGAGCGCGGCCCGGTGAAAAGGAGACGACGCAGAACCTAGTTTTCTGGCACGTCTAATCCTTGCTTGGTCAAATAGAATTTACCTTAGGACGTGAGTTCGGATATTTACCACGATGTCTTTACAGGAAGGGACACGCAATGGCGTTCGTGGTGAAAATGTTCAAATTTTCGTCTGTAGCTCAGAATAAAATAGGTTGACAATATCTTCCCTTGGGCTACAATAAGTCTTGTAGTGACCTATATCTAGGAGTAACAGTTTATTAAACAGGAGTATCCTATGTTTGGTATGCCAGGCGGTTGGGAGTGGTTGGTTATTCTCATCGTAGCGCTTCTTATCTTTGGGAAGCGGCTCCCCGACGTTATGAGATCCCTGGGCAAGGGCATAGTGGAGTTTAAGAAGGGTGTCAAGGGCATCGAGGAAGATGTCGAGAAATCCTCCACGGAAGAGGCCAAGAAGAAGCTGGAAGTAGAGTCGCAGAAGAAGGAAGGATAGGGGCATCACCCATGCCAAAGGACCCAAAGAGAGACATCCTCACGTGGCGCAGGAGGGTTAAGGTCAATAAGGGCCGGAAACCCAATCGTGGGAGGAGCCGTACAGCGAAGCGCAGGCCAATGTAATTAATTATTTCGTTACCGTAGCTTCCTTTTTTCACAGCCCATTATGTACTAATTATTCTTGTTGAATCCTCATTCAGACACCTAGTATTTCCCTTTCTGCTCCTACCAAACAACGTCTCATAGACCTCTGGAAGTGTTATCCGTGGCCTATTGAGGGCATACTGATCAGCCCGCCTATGCTTCCGTCATAGGCCCCCTTCAGGCAAAGCTGCGTGAGTGCCTGGTTCATATCCTATTCGGTTGATGCTGTAACCGGCTTAGGTTAATATATGACTTCCTATGAGGTACCAAATGAGACCTATGAAGAACCTTACGCAATTGTCATTCTGTGGGGTCGGTGTGACCAAAGAATCTAGTATATTATAGAGTCTTCTCCCCCTTAGGTGGAGAAGAATGACATTGGGTATTTGAGCCACTTTTACAGATATCTCAAATCATGTACAAGGTGTTTGTTACAAGGAAGATACCGAAGGAAGGCATAAATATCTTGAGTAAGGCCTGCTTCGGGCTTGAGGTCTATGCCGACGATTCACCCATTTCAAGGGGGGAGTTGCTTAATAAGGTAAGGGGCAAGGATGGTATACTG
>JBHICS010000011.1:0-10391 GCA_046759685.1 Candidatus Brocadiales bacterium
AGATTGTGATAGGATGTGTCACCAAAGTGTTATTAAACGTTATAGCGAATGTGAACAACAAAAAAAAGTTACTAAAGAGCTTCTCGATACACTTACTTACCTTACTGACATGCGTAAAGAAGCTAAGTTCCCAAATAGAGTCGCTAATGTAGATGACAGAATGGCTAGTCATTCAATGGATGTCATTCGTCGGAAAAGGGCTGCTCTCGAAAGGGAAATAAATAAATCAAGAGGTAATTCATTACCCCCAATTGCAAACGATAGGATTCAATACATTTACCCCCACAAAAACGCTTTGTAGCTGCTCTATTTGTCGAGCTACGAAAGCCATGAATGGGGCAACTACAGAATACGCTGCGTCAAGACAAACTTCACATCAACTAATCGCAGGGCAACAAGCCCTGCAATACCCCCATAAGCGACCGCAAAGGCGTTGTCTACCAGGAACAACTTCCTCCGTAGGGGCAGGTCCCCGTGCCTGCCCTGCAGGGCTTCGGCCCTGCGGCATCCTCGCCGTCATTGCGAGCGAAGCGAAGTCACGTCAGAGGCGGATTTCCGCCCCAGGTAGACTCGCGATGACAAAAGGGGAGGCATTGAACCCTACGTTGCTTTTGTAGCGCCTGGTCTCCGTACCAGACGCAAGACGTCCGATGCGGTGATCGGACGCTACAATGGTATTGTAGGGACAGCCCCCCGTGGCTGTCCTAGTCGGCTTCAATCCCCAAACGCATACAGTACGCCGTCGGTGGAGCCGACGTATACGGTCCCGTCTTTGTCTATTGAGGCAGAAGAAAAGTCGAAAGACCCTCCCGTTTTGTAGCTCCACTTGAGCTTGCCCCCTGGCGCAATCGCATAGAACGCCCCATCCGCACCCCCTACGTACACGGTACCGTCCTTACCCAGAGTGGGCGAGGAGAGGATGGTGGCGCCTATATCATATTTCCACTTCTCCTTACCGTCTGCATCAACGGCAAAGAGCACCCTCTCTCCTGAACCGAAGTATATAGTCCCGTTATCACCTATCGCCGGCGAGGAGTCTATGTCGAGGTCCGTTCGAAACACCCATTTCATGTAACCGTCTGGGTCGACCGCATAGAGGTTTCCGTCCTCAGAGGTGACGTAGACGGTTCCGTCCTTGCCAACGGCAGATGATGAATTTATAATGTATTGCGTCCTGAAGGCCCATTTACCCGTGCCGTCGGGCTTTATGGCGTACAGTCTGTCGTCCTGGGAGCAACAATATATAGTGCCATCAGGGCCTATGCAGGGAGTCGACAAGGTATGGTCCTGGGTGCGAAGCGTCCATTTCACACTTCCGTTCTTTTCAATGCCGTATATTCTCGTGTCCCATGAGCCTATATAGATAGAACCATCGGGAGCTATCGTGGGAGAGGACGGTACACCAGCGCCCAGTGATGTTGACCACTTCATGGAGCCGTCGGGATTAGTGCGTACAGGTATCCATCCCAGGAACCAAAATAGATAGTACCGTCCCGGTCCACTGCCGGTGAGGACTCTACCTCTGCCCCGGTGGGATAGACCCATTTGGAATTGCCGTCAGGGCCGATGGCGTAGAGCTTGCCGTCCTTGGAGCCTACGTAAACGGTGCCATCAGGTCCAATGGTGGGAGAGCTGGTTATGCCGCCACTGGTCTTGTAGCTCCACTTGAGTTTACCTGTTTGTGAGCCCTGGTACGGGCTCTGGCCGGTGTTTCTTGCGTCGTACCGGTGCATGGGCCAGGGAGATGCGGCGGGCTGTGCATAACAGAGGTCTGATTCAATGTAGGCGTGGACATACGCTACACAAATAAAGATGCATATGCGCAGAACACTAAGTATACATAAACGGCCTTTTTCCGTAGTAAAGGACCCTAGAGCTTGAGACATAACCCTTCAGTTTCTCCTTTCTTAATCCTATTAGCAACCGTCCTCACCAGCTGTGCCACCATGGAGCATGTCTTTATAGGTCCTCCTAAGGTACTAACGGTTGAAGAGGTAAGGGCGGGGGTAACCTCAAACTCGAAAACGATCTCCACCCTCAAGGCAAAGGCAAAGATAACCTTTATGTCCAGGGACCTCAAGGATCCCCTGGTATGCACGGGTCACATAAGGCTGGAGAGGCCCAAACGGCTCAGGATAATCTGTTCAAAACTGTTTAGCACCATATTCAACGTCCTGTCCGACGGGCACGAGTTCTGGCTCCACGTACCCAAAGAAAAGAGGCTCTACCGCGGCCTATCCACCCAAGACATAACATATCTGGGCCTGAAATTCTCGCCAAACGACTTTGCTGGAATCCTCGAGATTGAGGAGGTCTTCAAGGATACTAAAGTGACATCGTTTGAGGTGCACCCAGAGCACTGGCACATTGAGCTAACGAACCCGCAGGAATTAACAGAACACCACCTGATGGTAGAAAGACACAACCTCCACGTAACACGCTATGACACTTTCAACCCCGATGGCAGCCTCAGGATGAAGGCACTATTGGACGATTATAAGGACATAGACGGAAGCCATGTGCCTCAAAGGATAGAGGTCTACTGGCCTAGGGGAGATACAAAGCTCATCCTCCAGCTCAAGGACCTTAGCCTGAACGAAGAGCTTGACCCAAAAATATTCCGCTTCACCATGCCAGAGAACGTGGAAATAATCCGTCCAGGCAAAAGGAGGGAACCTTCCTACCTCAAGATGTGAAACATTATACCAACGTCGCAGACACTGTCAACTGTTTATGGCCCAACCACGGAGTTTACACCCTGCATACTTTACTGCCGTCTAATGACTTTCAGTCCTTCCAGGAGTAAATCTATGTGCTCAGTAGAGTGTTCTGCGGTAAGGGAGATTCTGAGGCGGCTTGTCCCTTGGGGCACGGTAGGAGGACGGATGGCAGGCACTAAAAGCTTCCGTTCAAAAAGGGCCTTTGAGCCATCGAGCGCCCTCTGAGGTTCACCCAGGACAATGGGGATGATGGGAGACTGGACGGTTACGCCAAAGCCGTTTGCATTCAGACCTTTTTCCAAATAACGACAGTTCTGCCACAGTCTTTCGCGCCGCTCCAGCCCTTCATCTCCGTCAATTAACCTCAGGGCCTCAAGCCCTGCAGCACAGGCAGCCGGGGGAATTGCCGTTGTAAATATAAAGGCCCTGGACTTGTTCTTAAGAAAATCTACAAGTTTCCTAGTACCGGCCACAAAGCCCCCCATACCACCCAGGGCCTTACTCAGTGTACCCATCTGGATGTCCACACCTTCCTTTATATCGAAGTATTCCAGTACGCCCCTGCCCCTACTGCCGAAGACACCTGTACCGTGGGCGTCATCCACCATGGTCATCACCGGAGGGCCGAACCTCTGTGCAATAGATAATATCTCCGGAATGGGTGCTATATCACCATCCACACTAAACACACCGTCTACAACTATAAGTATCCTACTGTAGTTATTCGATACCCGGCTTAAGATCTTCTCAAGTGCCTTGGTATCGTTATGGGCAAAAACCCTGAGAGCTGCCCCGGACTGCCTGGAAGCGTCTATAATGCTGGCGTGATTAAACCTGTCGCATATTATCAAATCCCCCCTCCCTGTCAGGGTACAGATAGCACCAACGTTGGCCATATACCCAGTGGGGAATACCAGTGCCGCCTCCACACCCTTGAAGCGCGCAATCTCCGTCTCAAGCCCTTCGTGTAATATGCTAGTGCCTGATACCAACCTAGAGGCGCCCGCGCCCCAGCCGTATCTCGCAATGGCCTCTCTGGCCGCCTCCTTTATCCTGGGATGGCCTGCCAGGCCAAGGTAATTATTGGAACAAAAAGAGAGGTATTTCTTACCGCCGATGGTTGCATATGGCCCCTGGAAATCTTCTATAACCACCGGCCTCCTGTAGAGGCCGCCCTCTTCTAGGGCCCTCAGCTCGTCACAGATAAAATCCAGAGAGGTCTTATCGTTCTGTTCGACACTCATATTGTCTTACGCCCTTGTTGGGTCCACAGTAACCACACTCAGTCTCTCCCTATCTCAAAGAAGGAGACGTTGACTCGCATCTTTTCACCCTCACGTGATATCTCAATACGGCAGTCATCCCCAAGCCGTTTCAGACGAAGATGGAGAATCAAATCATGGATCTCTTTCATCTGCTGTCCGTCCATGGACAAGATGATATCGCCTACCTGTAGGCCCGCTGTCTCCGCAGGGCTGCCTTTAAGCACATCTTGAATCACAACCTTGTCCGTACCTATATCCCGAATCATTACCCCTAAGATTGCCCTCTTTTCCTCGCGCTCGGACGTGTGGATAACCCTAACAAAATCTGCAGGCTGCAGGGGAATATCGCTTAAAAACAACTCGTGCTCTTCTTCTGGCTCTATATGCCTTAACTCGTATGTATATATCGTATAATACGGGAGGTGCGTGCGGCGGAAGACCCTCTTGGGTACGCCAAAGTGATAGATAAGATGGCTGTCTCCCATAAATGCCAAGAATCTTTTGCCCCTCCCCTGGGGGGTGGAAAGATACCTCGACATACTATCGGCCATGACATCCTCCCAAACACACTGGACATCATAAAATTTATCAAAATCTCCACTTATGTCGGCATGTCCCTTAAAGACCTTCTGCAAATAGCGCCTGTGGTAGAAATCTGTGGTATCAATCTCTGGCAATTCCTTCCTCTCAGCTTCACTCAAACCACCAAGCCCCTTCCTGCTTACCTTCTTCTGCAGCTCCTTTGTAACGTTTAAAGCAATTACAGGAATCCCTTTTTCACGGGCAAAATCCATAATAGGTTTATACAGCCCATAATCATAACCCCACTCCCGCCTCCAGTGCGTACCTTTTAACAGTTCTTCTTCGCTTATCTCCCCTCTGGTCCACCTGTCCAGGATGTGCTGATAAGGTCTTTTGAACATCTCCATACCGATTGCTACGTCACCTCCGTATCTCTCATAAAACTCTTTCAACACCTGTAGTTGAAACTCATGGGCCTCGACATTCTTATGTACCTCTCCCACGTACACAACCCTCACCCCCTCAAAAAAGTCAGAAAGCTGGGAGAAGCTAACCTTCTCACCGGTTGCAACGTGGATAATATCACCGATAGTGTGTTCAGAAGGGAAGTTCCTCATCCCGTCTGTACCCTCAATCTCTGCAAATGTGATGAAGATCAGAACGGCCGAGAGAATTAAGACCAAGAAGATTAACGATTTATACGAAAACAAGATCTGTGTGTTCATTTACCTGTTACGCCCCAAGACAACAAGCAGAAGCCCTCACCGCAAAAGCGCTGTAATCCAGGGTTGCTTTTTACTGCAAACGGATATATTTTATTTAACACCTCCCACGGGAGAGTAAAATAGTACACAGTCTGAAACGAATTTTCACCAACTAATTTAATCTATATAGGAGGGCTTTGACATGGTCAAAGTTGGACAAAAGGCCCCTGACTTTGAGGAAACGGCCTATACAAAAGGTGATTTTAAAACGGTTAAGCTCAGTGATTATAAGGGTAAGTGGGTTGTACTCTTCTTCTATCCACTGGACTTTACCTTTATATGCCCTACAGAGATTGAAGCCTTCGCCCAGATGGAAAATGATTTCAATAAACTAAACGCCGTTGTCCTTGGCGCAAGCACAGATAGCCAGTTTTCTCACAAGGCCTGGTTTGAGTCAGACAGCAGGCTGAAGGCTGTTAAATATCCTGTAATAGCCGACACCGCCCATCGGTTAAGCAGTGCCTACGGCGTGTTGAAACAGGACCTGGGTGTTGCACTCCGTGGTTCATTCATAATAGACCCTGAGGGAACGTTACGCTACGCCGTGGTCTCTGACCTGAGTGTAGGAAGGAGCATCAGGGAGACCTTACGCGCGCTCCAGGCGCTGCAAACCGGAGAGCTATGCCCCGTACAGTGGGAACCCGGCCAAAAGACCCTTGGCAAGGCATAAGGAGGTTCTATTATGCGTATCCTACAACTATGTCTGGTGTTAGCCATTTCGTGTAATATTGGGTTTTGTCTCACTTATGCTGATGAAAAGGAAATGGTAACCGAAGGGTGTACGATAATTAAAGAAGATGGCCGCCAAAAGGTGAAGGCCCCAATGGGGCTTCCAGACCTCGAGGTGCCGGCAGATAACCCAATGAGCCCAGAGAAGGTTGCCTTGGGCAAGAAGCTTTACTTTGACACGCGTCTATCATTTGATAACACGGTAAGCTGTGCGACGTGTCATGACCTTAGACTTTCAGGCACGGACAGTGGGGCCGTATCCACGGGAATAAGGGGACAGAAGGGTGGACGCAGTGCGCCGCCTAGCGTAAATGCCGCCTATATGGACACCCAGTTCTGGGACGGGCGCGCACCCTCACTTGAAGAGCAGGCCAAAGGACCTCCCACCAACCCGATAGAGATGGGAATGCCTTCACACAACTTCCTGGTGGAGAAAATAAAGGGCATAGATGAGTACAGGGAGGGCTTCCAGAAGGCCTTTGGTGGAGAGATAACCACAGATAACGTCGTAAAGGCCATAGCCGCCTATGAGAGGACGCTTCTATCCGCCAACTCACCGTTTGACCGCTTCCGGTATGGTGGTGAGGAAGACGCCATAAGTGAGCTTGCAAAGACTGGGATGGGTGTGTTTGTGGGTAAGGGCCGCTGTGTAACATGTCACCAGTTCACCGCCAGCTACGCCCTATTCACCGACAACAACTTCCACAATATCGGCGTTGGCATGGATAATGAAAACCCCGACCTGGGACGTTACCTTGTAACCGGCAAGGAGAAGGATAAAGGTGCATTCAAGACCCCCAGCCTGCGCAACATAGCCCTCACCGCCCCTTACATGCACGATGGCAGCGAAACCACGCTGGAAGACGTGGTTGCCTTCTACGACAAGGGAGGCAACCCAAACCCCCACCTCGACGGGGCGATAATGTCACTCAACCTGACCCACATAGAAGAGATGGCCCTGGTTGAGTTCATGAAGTCACTTACCTCAAGTGACTTACCGGAGTTCTAGGAAAATCTTGCCGGTGCTGAATCATGGGGACAGACCTTTATGCCTGTCCCCTTTGCTCTATTTGGGAACGCAGCCACCCAATCTTCGCTAAAGACGAATCAGTCTTAGATAATTATGAATTTTCGGATTAGTACGTTCCGTGCTGGTCTTGACCTCCAGCTAAATGTGGTGTAATATCATGCTTGTTAAAGGATAGAGGCTTGGACATGCTAGTACACAAAAGATACCTGTTTCCCTATTTTATCTCCCTCTTCTTACTAGTCTTTACCCATGCTCTAACTGCACAGGAGTATCCACTCCCTCTTGGGATTCCAGAACTCATCATACCAGAGGATAACCCCATCACGCCTGAGAAGGTGGCTCTAGGGAAGAAGTTATACTTTGACAAGCGTCTCTCCCTTGATGACACAATAAGCTGCGCCACCTGCCATGACCCTAAGAAGGGTTTCGCCGATGCCGCCCCTGTGTCCACGGGGATAAAGGGACAAAAGGGCAAGAGGAGTGCGCCCACTGTGCTCAACTCTGCCCTCTACGACCTCCAGTTCTGGGACGGGCGCGCACCCACCCTTGAGGAACAGGCGAAACAACCCATTATAAACCCAATCGAGATGGGCGTGCCCTCACACGATGCAGTGATTGAAAAACTCAAGGGCATAGAAGAGTATCGTAAGGCCTTCCAGAAGACCTTTGGGGAAGAAATCAATATAGATAACGTTGCACGGGCCATCGCCTCATTTGAGAGGACGCTCATTGCTGGCAACTCACCCTTCGACCGATTTATGTACGGTGGTGACAAGAACGCCATAAGCGACATGGCAAAGAAGGGGCTTGAGGTCTTCCGTGGAAAAGGCCGCTGCCTCACCTGCCACGAGTTTGTTGGGAGTTTTGCCCTCTTCACTGACAACAAATTTCATAACATCGGCGTTGGTATGGATAAACCGGAACCAGACATGGGCCGCTACGAGGTAACAAAGCTAGATAAAGACAAGGGGGCCTTCAAAACCCCCACCCTGCGCAATATAGCCCTCACCGCCCCTTACATGCACGACGGCAGCGAGGCCACCCTGGAGGAAGTAGTTGATTTATACGACAAGGGAGGAAATCCTAATCCCCATCTCTCCGGAGAAATGAGGCCATTGAAGCTAACGAAAGAGGAAAAAAAGGCGCTGGTTGAATTTTTGAAGACCTTAACCAGCAGCGACCTTAAGGAACTGATAAAAGCAATAAAGTAATATAATTGGATACATCAAGGAGGAGAAGGTCTTATGAGTGCTAGAGGAAAACCAAAATCGCCACTAATAACCCGTCGTGATTTCCTGAAGGTGGCGGCATCCACAACTGCCCTTGGCTCTCTGGGCGCATTTAGCCTAGATGTCACAGCACAAGAAAGTGGCCCGTCATTCACCTTTGCATACGTCTCTGACACACACCTCTATGAGAGAAAGCTCAACGAACGCTTCATCAAGGCAATTGAAAAGGCTATAAACGATATGAACAGCCTCGACCCACAGCCCGACTTTATCCTGTTCGGGGGTGATTTGGCCCAACTAGGCCAGCCAAAGGAGTTAGAGCTGGGAAAGGAGTTTCTAGACCAGCTGAAGGCACCGGTCAGGATGATAGTGGGAGAACATGACTGGTACCTGGACATGGGCGAAAAATGGAGGGAGCTGTTTGGAGAGGACATATACTCATTTGACCACAAGGGTGTCCACTTCGTGGTACTAAACAGCGTTATAGTTGAGGACTACTGGACCGGGCCAAAGATGACCCCTATGGAGAGGATGAAGTTCATGGCCCAACTTGATAATCCCAAAGGAAGGCCATTTACAGTGGGTGAAGAGCAGAGGGCATGGCTCAAGGATGACCTCTCAAAGGTTGATAAATCAACCCCGCTGGTAGTCTTCTCCCATTCACCCCTTTACAAATACTATAGGTCATGGAATTTCTGGACGGACGATGCAGAGCAGGTACAGGCCATACTCAACGAGTTCGACACGGTCACGGTAGTTCACGGGCACACCCACCAGCTCTTGACCAATCAGATAGGCAACATCACCTTCCACGGCATGCTCTCAACGGCCTGGCCCTGGCCTTATGCACCAGAGGGCATCCCAAATCTTACTATCCAGATGGACAGGGCAGACCCATTTGACCAGTTTGACGGCTGTGGGGATGGAACAGTAGACGTACTGCCTGGTGGACAGGTGAACAAGAGGTATAATCTATGGGCACGCAAGCCAAGACTTGTAACCTATGAGGGGGTAAGGCGCCTATGGTCAACCCGGGGCATTGGTCTATTCGAGCCAGGGCCATCCTATTAGACGCAAAACGCCCGATGCGGTGATCGGACGCTACACAAAATTATTCCCTCCCCCATCGAGGGGGAGAATGGCAGGTATTTTCTAGGAGGTCTTATAATGAAACCGAGGCGTTTATCTCTCTTCGTAGCGACAGCTATACTGCTTGTCTGGGGTTTACAGGGTGTGAAGGCTGGCACAGGGAAGACTTATCCAGATGTAAGATACCTGGGCACTATGCCCTGCACAGAGTCCCTTCCGCCCAGTATGAAAGGAGCTAGACTCTTCAAGCTCTGTGACGGTGAGACCAAGGTGATAATTGCCGCAGATGGAATAGAACCCGGTAGACCCATGCCAAGGTCAACCGCTCAAAAGGTAGCCAGCACCATGCTGGCAGCGTATCAAGACCTGAAGACCTCAAAGCTCCTTGCCCACAAGGGTGCCCCCCACACACCTAGAGACTTAAAGACCTTCGAGTCAGAGTTGAAGAAGATGATACAGAGGGGTTATGACCTATTCCATTCCCCTGAGCTTGGCACAAACGGCATTTCTTGCGATATGTGTCATCCGGATGCCTCCAACAATCACCCCGAGACATACCCCAAGTTTCAGGTACAGCTCAAGAAGGTCGCTCTCCTTAGGGACATGATAAACTGGTGCATTGAGAACCCCCAGGAAGGCAAAAAACTTGACGACGGCGATGAGAGGATGAAGGCGCTAGAGGCATATCTACTGTCAGCCAGAAAGGGGGTACCGCTGGAGTTTGGAAAGCACTAGAAAGAAAAATCCGCCTCGTAGTAGGTGAGGGGTGGCTATTTTCTCTTACTTTGCCCGTATGATACAGCAAGGCAAACCATTTGCCACCTAGGCAAACGGTGACGAGGCGGATCATATTCACGCTTTAGTCTTTTGTCTACAAGATGTTACATAATATATTATTGCTCGGGCCTACCTTTTCTTATTTTTTCTCCTTGACATTTTAGGTTAGTAGAGCTATATTCCCTCCCCCGCTAAGGCGCTGGCCAAAGAGTATTATCCGCCTCGCCATAGGTGAGGGGTGGCTATCTTTCTTACTTGTCCGCATC
>JBHICS010000012.1:0-10278 GCA_046759685.1 Candidatus Brocadiales bacterium
CATCAAGGCACACCTCCAAAAGAAGGGATTCACCGCCAAGCTGATGTCAGGCCAGGAGATGCCGCTCTGGCAGATCGGGCGAAAAGCCAAGGACGGTCGTCCCTACGTGGACCTGGAGAAATCCACATACATCGTAGGCATACTGGGCCTCAACGAATGCCTCCAGTACATGATGGACAAGGAGCTCCACGATGGCGAGGAGGCCCTTAGGCAGGGGCTAAGGATAATCGCCTTCATGTACCAGAAGATAAAAGAGGCAGGGAAAAAACATGGCCTGAAATTTTCGTTGGAGGAATCGCCTGCAGAAAGCGCATCGAGAAGGCTTGCAAAGATAGACGTGAAAAACTATCCGAAGGCGAGGGAACTGGTAAAAGGCAGCATGGAAAGGGACGAATTTTACTATACAAACAGCGTCCACCTCAGACCAAATGCCCCGGTAGACATGCTGAACAGGATAATCCTCCAAAGCAAATTCCACACCTTGATAGAGTCTGGGGCCATCATCCATGCCTTTTGTGGAGAAGAAAGACCCTCCGCAACCAGCATTATGAACCTGGTCAAAAAGACATTCAAGAATACACAGGCGGCCCAAGTCACCATCTCTCCAGAGTTCACAGTATGCACTGTATGCAACCGCCTCTCATCCAGGCTTACAGACCAATGCGACCACTGTAATGCGTCCAACGTATACGGCATCCAGAGGCTGGATAGCTACGAAACCAGATTGGCCAACTGGGACGCTTCCAAGGCAAAGGCTCTGGCAGAGCGATACAAAGAAGATTCATTCGTTCTTACATAGGTATATACGAGACATGACTGGTTTTTCCATTGTCGAACAAAAAGGCAAATTGGCAGTACTGGGAAAATTGCCCGTATGGTGAGGTTCTTCCTAAAAAGATTAAAGTTCATCTCACCGTTGGAGGAAACCGATGATGGACAGATACCTGGCACAACTCTCAGAGGCGTATAAGGGCTTTGGAATCAAGGTTCAGAAACAGTGCATCCCAGGAATGATAACGATAACCGTGACCAATCCAGAATCCGGCCCTAGTCTCCTGGCCTTCCACCGCTTTTGCCAGACTAGCGAGGAAGCGGAGAAGGCAAGGAACGAGCTTGTAGGTGAAGCCAGAAGGTATATCGACAACACATAGAGAGTTTACCACGTATAAATCTCTAACACCAAAAAGGAGAGAGTATTATGTGGGAACCTGATGAATCTGCAGAAACATTGCTTGAGCTGGAAAGAAAGATTACGGCGTATGAGTCAGACTTCCTGATCGGCCTATATTTGTACAACCCGATTCCTGAAGCCGTAGATATCGAGGAGATTGCAGAGAAACTACTAAACTATCTGCACAGGCTCCCCAGGACCTCTGGCGCACACTACAAAATAATGCTCCATCACTTTGGATTGGATGGCTTTGCCAATATTTACTATGCATCGCCAGGAATGGGTGGTGTGTTCTCTTATGATCAGCCAATCTTGGTGGGGTCACAAGAACAAGCCAAATGAGGAATTTATTTCGTCAGTTAATCTGACAAACTCAACAGGGATATAACTCGACAACAAAGTATGCCCGTACCGATAAAAGGTTTCATAGAAAACAGCCTCATCGAATGGGAAGGAATGATAAGCTCAATTATCTTCCTCTCGAGTTGCAACTTCCGCTGTTCCTACTGCCACTCACCAGATCTTGTCAACCCATCAGAAGATATTGAGGCCATACCACTTGAGACCGTAAAAAGTTATCTGAAGAAGAACAGGGCATGGGTGGACGGTGTTGTTGTCTCAGGCGGAGAGCCTACCCTGCATAGTGGCCTTAAGGAGCTGCTAAGGGAACTAAAGGCTTTGGGTTTTAAGATAAAGCTGGACACCAATGGTACAAACCCTGTCCTGCTGGAAGAGCTTATAAGAGATGGATTATTAGACTGCGTAGCCATGGACATAAAGGCCCCTTTAAGGGATAAAAATTATCAGGAAGCCGCTGGAGGACCGTGCAACGTGCAGGACCTAAGACGTAGCGTAAAGGTAATAATTGAAAGCGGTCTTGAACATGAATTCCGTACCACGGTGTGCCCCTCCTTCTTAGGGGAAGAAGAAATAAAAGATATCGCCCACACCCTTCGGGGGGCAAAGAGGTATGTCTTACAGTCGTTCAGGCCCTCTAACTGCCTAGACTCAAGCATGTTAGAGGTGACCCCTTACCGCCCCGACAAACTGAGATATTTTAGAGAAATAGCCGGGGCCCACGTTGAAGACTGCCGCATCAGGGGAGAGGCAGAAGCCACAAACAGCAAAAACCATTAAAACTTCTTACAATTCGGCCCATGAAAGGGGGTGATATGAATGGCAAAGAAGAAGGCTAAGAAAAAGGCCAAGAAGAAAGCTAAGAAGAAGGCCAAAAGAAAGAAATAAACTTTTTCAGAGAAAAGTGTTGACAGCAGCTAAGTAATCAGCTAGTTATTTGATGGGTGGCGAAGATGCTCGAATCACTTGGAATCTTATGACGTTGCTGAGGATTAAGCCTCTTAGAGTTACAGATCCCAACGGGCCCAATTTGTAAGAAGAGAGTGCTCCCATGCATTAGGGGAGCACTCTTTTTTTATTCAAAAACAAGATAGACCATGCAATTATCAAAACTAGAGCTATACGGTTTTAAGTCCTTTGCCGATAAGACACACTTCGACTTCGGCCCCGGCACCACCGTCATTGTCGGTCCAAACGGCTGCGGCAAAAGCAACGTTGTAGACGCAGTTAAGTGGGTACTTGGCGAACAAGGTACCAAGACCCTCAGGGCCAGTGATATGATTGACGTAATCTTTGGCGGCAACTCAAACCGTCCGTCCCAGGGATACGCCGAGGTATCCGCAACTATCCTTAACCACAAGGGCCTTCTCCCCGTTGAATACCAGGAGGTCTGCATCACCCGCCGACTCTACAACTCAGGGGAGTCGGAGTACTATTTAAACAAGCAACTCTGCCGCCTCAAAGACATCAAAGAACTACTCATGGACACCGGTCTCGGCACAAACTGCTACTCCCTAATAGAACAAGGTGAGGTAGACGTGCTACTACAGGCCAATGCCCAAGAGCGCAGGGCTGTCTTTGAAGAAGCCGCAGGAATAAGTAAATTCAAGTCCAAGAAAAAAGCCGCTATAAGCAAACTGGAAAAGACAGAACAAAACCTACTGCGCCTGGGCGACATTATAGAAGAAGTCCAAAAACAACTGCGATCCGTCAAACTCCAGGCCGCCAAGGCAAGAAGGTATAAGGAATACACAGAGAGACTGAAAGAGTTAAAAATACAGTGGAGCCTTAAGACTTTTCTTGAACTCGCTACAAAACAGCAAGAGGTCTTCTCAAGAATGTCGGCAATTTCCGAGTGCAGTAAAGACATCTGCAGCCAAAAAGAGTCCCTAGAACAAGAAAAGATGGGCCTGGAGGAAAAGCTCACACGTATAGGTGAGCATCTCTCACAACTGCATACAGAACTGGTGACCCTTAACGGCCAGATAACAAGTTCAAGGGACAAGATATCTCTGGGCACCCAGCGAATTCAGGAATTAGAGTTTCAGAGGACGAAGGTTATCCAGCATATAGAGGCCCTAGAGGAAAAAGTGGAAGAGGCGAAAAAAAGGCGTCTCGCCGCCAGCCGTGAACTCGCTGAAACAACACAGGAAATAACTACCCTCCAGGAGACACTTGACCAACAAAATACCGAACTAGACGAGGTCAATCAGGCATCTCGGGAGCTCCAGGAGGAGATTGAAAGGAAAAAGTCTCAAGTAATAGACGCCCTTAAACACCAGTCGCGCCTACAGAACGATATCGATTTCACAAATCACGAGAGACAATCACTGCTAAACAAAAGGATCAGACTGGAGGGGCATCTCACCAGCATGGCCCAGGAAATGGAGCGTCTCCACCTGGAAAGAAAAGCCACCGGGGAGAAAAAAGACCGAATCGACACCGAAATACAGAACCTTGAAGGGGAGCTGGCGGAACTAGCCTCCAGGGAAGAATCTCTGAGAGGAGAAGTAAGCTCTGTAGACAAGGCATTATTCGATAAGAGAAGCCTCCTTACAGCAAAACAGTCGCGGCAAGAAGTCCTGAAAGACCTGGAGATGAGGGCACTTGGAGTCGATATGGGGACCCAAACCGTACTGGAAGAGTCCAATAACTACAATGGCAACAGCCTCCCTGGCATATGCGGTATAGTAGCTAACATGCTGAAGGTTGACCTCCCCCACGCCTTGGCAATCGAAGCCGCCCTAGGACCCAAGGTCCAAGCAGTCATTACCCAAACCACACAGAACGCCGTACAGGCCCTATCCCACTTGGAAAACACTCAGAAGGGAAGGGCCACATTCATGCCAATGGACTCACCAGAATCAGAGCAAAACGGCCCCCTGATTACATCAGAGGAGGGGGTGGTATCAAGGGCCATAGACCTGGTGAACCCAAATGAGACTTACATGCCTGTTGTAAGGAAGCTTCTCTATAATACTATCGTAGTCAGAGAGCTCTCGCACGCCCTTGAGATCTCAAGGAAATATCCTGAGGCCCGCCTCGTCACCCTAAAAGGGGAGATTATCGAACCCGACGGCTCAATAGCCGGGGGTGCCACTAAAGGGCAGCCCGGTCTCATATCCAGAAGGAGTGAGCTCGAAGCCATCGAACATGAGATCGCCCATATATCAAGTGAAATAGAGGCCACAGAGCTTGCTAGAGGGGAACTACAAAAGAAAGAAAAAGAACTGGAAGGCCTCGCCGAGGAGCTAAAGAAACGCCTCGGAGATTCTCAGATGGCGAGGTTGTCCATAGAAAAGGACATCCACGAACAAGATATTAAGCTAAAGGCCTTGGAAGAAGAAAAAGACGTAAACAGCGCCGAGGTCGCAGAAACAAACCGCCTCCTTGAACAGCTATCTTCAAAAGAAAACACACTCAAAAGGGACCTGGAAGAGGCCCTTTCCAACAGTAAACAGCTAGAAGACGAGATACAGACTGTTACGGAACGTCTCCTTGAAAAACAGTCCCTCAGAGACGCCCTAGAGGCTAGGCTAACCGAGCTTAAGGTAACCCTGGCAAGCAAACAAGAAAAGAAATACGGGTTGTCTGAAACCCTGGCGCACCTGGAAGAAAGCGCTCAAGAGGCACAAAGAGAACTCAACCTCAATATCCAAGAAAAAGAGAGCTGTGAAGAAAAGAAGATTGAGACCCAAAGAAATATAGACACGCTTGAGGCACTAACGAGAGAACTAGAGGAGAAAAAAACCGTTCTTCAGTCTGAACAGGCTGCCAAGGAAGAAGAAGAAAAGAATGTACACGATGAATTCGCGCCCCTGGCAGCAAAAATACAGGAGAAGGACCAAGAGTATTCCGCACTCCAGGAAGGGCTACAGGAATTGAGGCTAAAGGAAAAGGAGTTTGAAATAAAGCGGGCAGACCTGGAGGAGCGCGTAAGGGAGGAATTTCAGGTACAAATCTCAGAGATTGAAGCAGAGGAAATAGACTGGACTACCGCCTCTCAGGAGATGGAAGAGCTCAGACGGAAGATAGAAAGGATTGGCAACGTCAATCTGGAGGCCCTGGAGGAACAAGAACAGTTAGAGATAAGGGAACGGTTTTTACTCAACCAGCAAGACGACCTTACTAAGGCAAAGAATTCCTTATCAGACATAATAAGGAAGATCAACCAGACTTGTAGAGAGCTCTTTGAAAAGAGCTTTGAAGAGATACAGGAAAACTTTAACACTATGTTCCGCAAGCTCTTCGGTGGCGGAAAGGCACACATATACCTGGAAGAAGGGATGGACATCCTAGATGCCGGCATTGAAATAGTAGCGCAGCCGCCGGG
Source organism: Candidatus Brocadiales bacterium (assembly GCA_046759685.1). Classification (GTDB taxonomy): domain Bacteria; phylum Planctomycetota; class Brocadiia; order Brocadiales; family Bathyanammoxibiaceae; genus JBHICS01. Next base: position 5,862 of record JBHICS010000012.1, read on the forward strand.
CAAGGATCTCCGTTCTATAAGTCTTCTCTCCGGTGGAGAAAAGTCCATGACTGCCGTAGCACTACTATTTGCCATATTCCAGACTAAACCCAGCCCCTTCTGCATACTAGACGAGGTCGATGCCGCACTAGATGAGAGCAACATTGCACGTTTTGCACACGTCGTACAGGAATTCACCGAAAACTCTCAGTTTATCATCATAACCCACAACAAGCGCACAATGGGTACGGCAGACATGTTGTATGGAATCACCATGCAGGAATCCGGTATCTCTAAAAAGGTAGCCGTCAAACTCGAAGAGATAGAAAGGCAAAAAACCCTCGAACAGCCAAGCGATAAAGATATGGTCGGCACACAATAGTTGGCACCTTAGTCCTCACACCATGGTATTCTACACATACTCACCGTCCCACAAGATATTGCCCGCCTTCTAAGCCCTTGCTTCTAAGCCCTTGTATGCTATCTGTATACGGAAAACAGACCCTACTTTAGTACGGCCCCGATCGGTCCCTACGAAAGGAGCTCCCCTATTGTCCGAGACATGAAGAGAAAATGGGGTTGATTTCCTATTACATTAAAGTTAGAATAAATTTTCTTTCGCTCATGAGTTTTATCACCAGTATGACCTTCTCTCTTGGGAGAACCTTGCGAAAAATTTAGCGCTCACAATATAAGAGCATTTATCATGAAGAGGTTCTTAGTTAGGTGTAAAGCTATTACAAAGGAGCAATAAATGCAGTCCAAGGACAAAAATCCTGACGAAAACAAAATCGCCGAACAGATGCTAAAGAGGATGAAGGAAGGCGGGGTAGAGTCCATATATGACCGTTACCAGGCCCAGCAGCCCCAGTGTGGCTTTGGACTAGTGGGGCTGTGTTGCAGGCACTGCAATATGGGGCCCTGTAACATAGACCCCTTTGGCAGGGGCCCCCAGAAGGGCATCTGTGGTGCAGACGCTAATACCTTTGCCGCCAGGCATTTTACCAGAATGGTGGCAGCCGGTGCAGCCGCCCACTCAGACCACGCCAGGTCAGTTGCCCACCTGCTCATCGCTACGGCCAGGGGAGAGGCTCCCGGTTACAAGATAAAGGACGAAGAAAAACTGATGATGGTTGCCGAGTGGTTTGATGTAAAGACCGAGGGCAGAAAGGTCGAGGAGATTGCAGAGGAGGTAGGCGAGATGGCCCTTGCAGAATTTGGCAAGTCATACGGCCATCAGCACTTTACCAAACGTGCCCCCGAGACCCGCCAGAAGATCTGGGAGAAGCTAGGCATCAGCCCAAGGGCCATCGACCGCGAGGTCACAGAAAGCATGCACCGCACGGGTATGGGCGCCGACCAGGATTACAAAAACCTGATTCGTCAGGCCAGCCGTACTTCACTAGCAGATGGCTGGGGCGGCTCCATGATAGCCACCGAACTCCAGGATGTCCTATTTGGCACACCTAAGCCCGTCAGGGGCAAGGCAAACCTAGGCGTGCTCAAGGAAGACGAGGTAAACATCCTTGTACACGGTCACGAGCCCCAACTCTCCGAGATGGTGGCACTGGCCTCTCAGGACCCCGAGCTCCTTAAGGCCGCTGAGGCCGTGGGTGCAAAGGGCATCAACCTTTCAGGCATATGCTGCACCGCAAACGAACTCCTTATGCGCCACGGGATCCCGATGGCCGGCCACATGAAGATGCAGGAGATGGCCATCGCTACGGGGGCCGTTGAGGCAGTAATTGTGGATATACAGTGCATTATGCAAGGTGATGTAGAAACAGCCAACTGTTTCCATACAAAGCTTATCACCACCTCTCCAAAGGCGCGTATTACTGGAGCTGAGCACGTCGAGGTTAGCGATGAGAACGCACAAGAAGCGGCAAAGAAGATCGTCTGGGCGGCCATCGACAATTACCCCAACCGCGACCGTGCAAAGGTCTTTATCCCCAAGGACGCAGAGAAAGAGATTGTGGTAGGTTTCAGCCACGAGACCATAAAATACATGTTAGGGGGTAAATACAGGGCCAGCTACAGACCGCTTAACGACAACATTATAAATGGGAGGATTCGTGGCGTAGCAGGCATCGTAGGCTGTACCAGCCCAAAGGTCCTGCCAGGCCACCAGCCCTACATAGACCTGGTAAAGGAGCTGATAGCCAACGACATCCTTGTAGTCCAGACGGGCTGTGCCGCCACGGAGTGCGCCAAGGAGGGCCTCATGGTCCCAGAACTCCAAGACGCCTGTGGCAAGGGCCTTAAAGAGGTATGTGAGGCAGTGGGCATACCCCCAGTGCTCCACGCCGGAGCCTGCGTTGACAACAGCCGTATCCTCATCGCCTGCTCAGAGATGGTGCAGGTGGGAGGACTTGGTAACGACATAAGCGAACTGCCTGTGGCAGGGGCTTGTTTCGAGTGGATGCACGAGAAGGCCCTCTGTATAGGACAATTCTTTGTTGCATCCGGTGTCTTCACCATATTCGGGATAAACTCTCCTATCCAAGGTGCGCCAGACGTGCAAAAACTGCTCACTAAGGAGCTGGAAGAGGAACTCGGCGGTATGTGGGCCTTCGAACCGGACATAAAGAAGGTTGGAAAACTGATGATGGACCACATAGAAAAGAAGAGAGATGCGCTTGGCATTAACGTTGCCGCCGAGCGAAAGCTTTTCGACATGGAAGATAGGCGCAAGCTTGATATAAGCATTTAAGGGGAGTAGAAATATGTCTAGAATAATTGCCTCGGCCGCTATTCGTGGTGCTCACAAGATAGTCAAACGTGCTGAAGATAAACTGAATGAAACTATTGCCAACAAGGGTAAAGACCACAAGGTCGAGTTCCCAAATACCGGATACTTCTTTCCCATAATCTACTCCATGACGGGCATGGAGGTTAATACCCTTGCCGAATTCCAACCTGTGTTGGAGCGTGCAAAGGGCATGCTGCCGCCCATCCCAAGCGAGAAACACTGGCTGCCCTACCTGGGACAGGCCCTGGACGCCGGAATGGCCACTCTCTTCGCGGAGGAGATTATTGAGGCCTGCAAGTATGTAATAGGACCTAACCCTGTTGAGGGCATATGGTTAGGGGCAGCCGATGACGTAATACTCCGGGAAAGGGGCATAGAGTTCGTAGATGGTACGGCCCCTGGGTTTGCCGCCATCGTAGGTGCTGCGCCCGATGCAGATACGGCCGTAAAGATAGCCCGGGAACTCCAGGAAAAGAATCTCTACGTCTTCATGTCTGCAGAGACTCACGGTGTAAGCTTTGCAGAGCAGTTGGCAAGTAAAGACGTGCAACTTGGGTGGGAGACACGATTGGTACCATTCGGCAAGGATATTAGTGCAACTGTATACTCCCTCGGCTTTGCCAACCGTGCGGCCATGTCCTTTGGCGCCGTTAAGCCGGGTGACTTCCGCCGTAACCTTCTATATAACAAAAACCGAATCTTTGCCTTTGTTATGGCCTTGGGAGAGGTGGATGACGAAAAATACGCAAACGCCGCAGGAGCAATAAACTACGGCTTCCCGACCATCGCTGACACTGACATCCCAGCCATACTACCTACCGGTGTTTGTACCTACGAGCATGTAGTACCACTGGTGCCCCATGACAAGATAGTCGAAAAGTCCATCGAGGTCAGGGGGCTCAAGGTCTCTATCCACAAGATAGATATACCAGTTTCTTACGGTCCTGCATTCGAGGGAGAGAGGATCAGGAAAGATGATATGTACGTCGAATTCGGTGGCCCAAAGGCGCACGGATTTGAGTACGTTACCATGAAGGACATCCATGAGATAGAGGACGGCAAGATACAACTAATCGGTCCTGACCTAGAGGAATTTGAAGAGGGCTCATCTATAAACGTAGGCATATATGTAGAGGTGGCAGGCCGTAAGATGCAAAAGGACTTTGAGCCCATACTGGAGCGCCAGATTCACCGCTTCCTGGGTGAGGCCCAGGGCATCTTCCACATGGGCCAGCGTGACCAGATACGCCACCGCGTAAGCAAGGAAGGCTTCAAGTCGGGTCTCCGGCTTACGCATATCGGCACCATACTCCATGCAAAATTCCATGAGGAATACGGGGCCATAGTGGACAAGGTGCAGGCGACCATTTACACCAAGGAATCAGACGTAGAAAGGTTAGCGGGAGGGGTACACCAGGCGTTTGCAGAGAGGGATGAGCGCATGATGGGCATGACCGATGACACTGTTAACCTCTTCTACAGCTGCACACTCTGCCAGAGCTTTGCGCCTACCCACGTATGCGTCATCTCACCGGAACGATCCGGCCTATGTGGCTCTGTAAGCTGGCTTGACGGCAAGGCCTCTTACGAGATTACACCTACAGGACCCAACCAACCCATAGAAAAGGGTACCGTTGTTGATGAAGGCACCGGCCAGTGGGAGGGTGTCAACAAGTTCCTGACAGA
>JBHICS010000013.1:0-10031 GCA_046759685.1 Candidatus Brocadiales bacterium
TATAATTTGCGAAAAGGCTTCTTAAAATGTATAGAAGTTCATGCCATAGGCAGGCCTGGCTTCCGTCCGCCTGCCCTTCGAAAGGATAATAGGTCGATTTCGCAGAACTGCGGACATTCTCAGAATCCTGCAAGATTATCGCTTATGGGAGAGATAAAAGTCTACCTCGAATTCTTTACCCCACTCAACTTTTACATCTGTGTACAGGGCGGCAAGCTCTTCTCTATCAAAATCCTCGTGCCAGACAGCGAGTTTGTATATGCCGGGAGGGATGTCCGCAATCTTGAAGTCACCATCCTCACCTGTCAGACAGTAATAGGGGTTATCCCTGACCACTATCCATGCGGCCATCTCCTTGTGTATATTGCACCCAATTCGCACCACTTCCACAAAGTCAAACCTTTTCTGGACGGGTTCACCAGCCGAAGGCATACCCTCGTTAAATGATGCATTCTTGACGGAATAAGAGTGCAGGTTGTGCATCTCCTGGTCGGAGTTTCTGAGCTCCACCATGCTACCAACAGGCACCACGGTTACATGCGGAACAAAGACATAATCCTTTTGGTCTATGGGATGGGCTTCTAAAGACCTTGCGAAGGCCTTACCCCGTTGTATGCCCTTTATGTATACCACAGCGTCTTCGACGTCAACCGCAGCCGCATCTGACGACAGTACTCTAACTATACCGGAGATGCTGCCACCATTATCTATATGACCCACATCATACTTTTTGGGCATCTCTTTAATGGGGACAGAGGCCGCTTTATTTAGGGTTGTGGCGTCATCCTGCCGAGTTTGGTGGGCCATGGCAGAGGGATTTAGGGATAAAACGAAACCGACTGCCATTAAAGAGAGGCAGCAAAGGGTTAAGTGTAAATTTCTTTTCACAATATCTTCCTTACCGCTACCTAACCTGTATGGCGGGGCCACTGGCCCCACCATACCTAAGAAGGGTATAGACGTGCGTCCAATCAGCACGTCTTCTCAAATTAGTGACAGTAGTTATAACCTCCCAGAATGGTCACCGCCCATGGGCTGTGCCCCACATTAGGAATAACCGAAACCTCATCAGTTGCCCCATCTATCACGTAGATAGAATTAGTGGTAGAGCAGGCCAGATAGAGCTTTTCCCCTGCGGGATCGGTAGAGGCCGTTTCCAGCATTATCTGATATCCCAGCTTCAGCCGCTTTATCTCCTTCATCTTATCCATGTCGTACACGGTTAAGGCGCTCTCTTCGCTGGAGATAGCGTAGGCCTTTTTCCCACCGTTGACGAAGTTAATGCCGGTCATCCCTGCCCCTCCCCTCAGGGTGGCAATGACCTTGTTGGTCTCTGTGCTTATGACGCTGATGGTCTCGTCACCGTTATTGGGAACCAGCATAAACCTGCCGTCAGGTGAGGTGTAGGCACGCCATGGCTCCGTCCCCACCAAGATGTCGGCAACCACGCTGTCGGTGCTGGTGTCAATTACCGCTACCATTCCGGAATCGCCGTCGGCGGCGTAGCCATATCTGCCATCAGGGGTTAGTGTTACATTAGCTACACCCTTAATTTCCGTAAGGTATCTCTCGGGGTTAAGTGCAGCCACCTTAAAGTCACCCCCAACGGCAATTCGCTTAATAAGACGATGGGTCTTTGTATCCACCACCCCCACCTCGTGTGCACCGAAGTTGGCAATATAGGCCTTTGAGCCGTCGAGTGAGAAGGTGACGCCGTGCGGCTCCGCAAAACCCTCGATTCGGGCTACCTCTTTAAAGGTGGTAAGGTCTATGGCAGATACAGTGCCTCCCTCAATATTGCCTATGTAGGCAAGCTTGGAATCGGGGGAAATGCTAAAGTGCTCCGGGCTCATCCCAACATCCAACTTGGCCAGCATCTCGCCAGAGGCAACGTCAAAGATCATCAGGTCGTTTCTCTTGGTACCGGGCACCACCAGCTTTTTCCCGTCGTGAGAGAGCATAGACATATGAGGCGCACACCACGGACCCGCATCGAAACGACTGACAAGCATGTTGGTTGCGGAATCTATTGCGACCACGTCGTTGCTGTCTTTGTTAGTAACAAAAACCAGAGAGCTTATGTCCAGTCCCGAGAGCGATGCGGCCTTTGCATCCTCTGTACAAATAGAGGATGTCGCCACTGCTACGAGAAGGGCAACAACTGCAAGAATTTTCGCCATTATTATGCCTCCTTTTAACGCTTAGAAGTCCATCTGAACTCTGAGTCCGAATGTGGCAAGGTAGTCTTCGTCCACAGGGTCATCGCTGCCTGAGTTAAGCACTACCTGGGAGTTAACCGAAAGATTCATGTGGTCAGTTAGAAAGAAACTATAATAGGCCTCCGCCAGGTCTTCCTTCTCACCGTCACGTTTCTTCAGTTGCGAGAAGGCCAGGGCCGTGTGATCGTACCTCCTGGATGAAAATGGCGACCTCATCCCAAGGCCCAGGCTCCATGTCCACTCCCCCTCACCAGGAACCGTATGGCCGGTAATACCGTATCTGCCAAATGCAGTGAGCCTCTGCGTTAGCTGCTGGTCGAGACTCAACCCGACAGCACGGCTGCGGGTGTCGCCATTATATCTGCCCCATAGCCTGTAATTCCCCCCAAGACCAAAGAGGAACCTCGGGGCATAGTAGTCTACCTCACCGATCACATAGACATTGTCGGTAACGGCAGTGCCTGAGTTATCGGCGCTCTGAAGCCCAAGACCAAAGCTATAGCCCTTTTTTGTGTCAAAGTAGCCGACCAGACCGGGGCCGTTATCAGGGGGAGAGAGGACCAGGTTATTGACAAAGGCGCCGGAGAGGAACTGGGTGGTCTCGTCGTTGGCCAGCGTGTTCATGTCGAAGTAATTGGTGAGGTCTATCTTCCCCGCCACCAGTCTGAGCCTGTCCTGCGCAAATATAGACTGTAGCCATGCCTCCCTGACGCTTACACGGTCCACCCCGTCGGCGTCCTGAGTAGAACCCCTGGAGGCGTCATCGTTCAGACCGGAAGCACTACCCGAGAAGAAATCCGGGCCGCTGCCCCCGATGGCCTCCAGGTCCACAAATAGCGTAGAGTTAAACATGGGCCTGTGAAGGAAGAAGATGTCGAAGGACCCCTGAGCAGATGAGGTATCCTTTTTGTCGCTGTTTATTGACTGCTGCATAATACCCGTTGCACTCATGCCCACGGCCACCCGCTTCTTAAACTCCTCCTCCAGCATCCCCCCTATCAGGTCGGAGATACTCTCCTTGCGGGCGTATTTATACTTTCTGTAGGCCAATCTCTCTGTCTGGGGCTTGCCGCAGATGTGGCACTTGTTGTCGGGTCCTGGATGGTCATAGATATGCCCCTCGGGGCAGACCCACTCCCTTACCTTTTTTATCTCTTCAACAGGCTCAAGGAGGAACATCTTCCCAGCCATCTCCTCAAGCCTCTCGATGCGTTTCTCCATGCGTTCCTTCTTCGCAGGAGGGAGCGCGGCAGGCACCTTCTCTTCAGCCCTTGCCACCTCCGGTTTGGGTGCAACGCTGCGGAGCCTCTCTAACTCCGACTCCATCATCATCATCTTTTCTTTGTTTTCACCCATCTGGACCTTCAGGCTGTCCTGCTCCGCTTTTAAGGCCTCGATCTGCCTCATGAGCTCATCCAATGAAACCCCTTCTGCAGCAGAGGCAATATTATAAAAATTAAAGGCAAAAAGTCCAGTTATAAGGAGAAGAATTTGCATAGGTTCTAAGCTCCTTTCACCGCTGATTTAAGCGGAACACTACAGGCACAAGGACAGTACTTTTTACAGGTATGTCATTTCTCATGGCAGGAACAAATTTCCAGTGTTGCGCTGCCTTAACTGCTGCCCTATCCAGTATTTGGTAACCAGAGGAGGTGATTACTTCGGCCCTTTTACACTCTCCAGAGGGTGATACCACTATTTCCAACACAACTTCTCCCTCCCATTCGTTTCTTCTGGCCATAATAGGATAGGGAGGTGGCCTATTTAGGGCAAACATGGCATAGGCCTCGGTTACAGCTTCATAACTCCCTTGAGAGCCAGCTTTTGAGACAGAAGAATGGGCGTCACTAACACTTTGTTCCGAGGCGGTATGGGTGGTTGGGGTAGCACGCTTTTCACTGCGAGACTGAGAGGAGCTATACACACCTTGTTGCGCCAAACTTTCTGAGGAGACTTCCTGGGCCTCTAGGGTATCTGACAGTAGAGTGTCATTCACATCATCAATTTCAAGAACCCCATCCTTTACGACTAGAATGTCTTCGAGGGGATGGTGGTCTTCTTCCACGTTAGTTTTTTCTTCTGCACTTTCCTTTTCAAAAACTTCTTTGATAGGATTTGGCTGTTCCTCTGCCTTTTGATAGGCTTCCACTACAGGGTTAAGTTCTGTTTCTGCTTCCGCGTTAACTGACAGGGCAGATTCTACTACTGAGGGTATTTGAGCGACTTCTCCTGAGAGTAGGACGAACTGGATGGGGGATAATTGAGCATAATTGTCTATCCTGATATGGCCTTCACGCAAGACAAAGGTAAGGGCAAACACAACAAGGGCATGGAACGCCACAGAAGAAAGTATGGCAATAAACCAAATTAGATTGCCACCTAATTTAACTCTCTTTATCTTTAGTTTTGCAGGCATGCAGTACCTTAGCTTAAAACTAAAATGTTATGCCTTAACTGTGTCGCTTCCTTATATACAGGAATCCAAGAACAAATATAATTATTCCAACAACGGGAATAGGAACAGCCAACCAATTCAGTCCGGTCTTTTTGTTCGAAGTTGCCACCTTGTTTTTCGAAGTCTTATGTTTCTCCATCACGTAGCCTTTCACCTTCAGTAAAGGGGCCTTACCAGAGACCACATGCTCCTCGCGTAAAGACTGTTTTCTTTTCACATTCTGTACAAAATGGTTCATCCTCTCTACGGACTGGTCTAACGGTGTCCTCATTGCCTCCTCTATTCTCTTCCTAAAGGCCTCAAGGTCAGGTTTGAGTACACTGGCTGCTTTGGCTACTTTAATGGCATGCTGCGCTAAAACAGGATTGCCGCAGGTATGTTCTGCGCACCCTACACCAAAGGTATTTACACTCTTTAAATACTCTTTAGCCAAAGTTTCGTGGACTTTCTTGGGTGCTTTCCAGTAGCCTTTGCGGATAGTTTCCAGCATTCTTGCTGTCATATCCTGGTATGCAAAAGGAGATTTGGTTTCGAAAAATGTTTTGAGGTCCATCTTGTACTTGTCTTTAACATAAACCTCAAAAACATCCTGCCATTTCCAGGCATCCACAGTTTTAGGAACTGTAACTTGCCAGCCCCACAGATATTCCACAAAATTACGCATCTGTCTCGCTCCCTCATATCCTTCTTTTTTCATCCCTTCAATCCAACGGGGATTGGTATAACGCGAGCGGAATTCCAAGCCCATCATCTTATGGATGGAGGTCATTTCAGGTCTGCTGGGGTCTTTTATATTAGTAATCATCAGTTCAGGTGACTTGCCGTCCAAGTGCCTTACTGCTGCCACAAGTCCGCCCGCGTACATGAAAAAGTCATCGTTGTCCAACGTCCCATAAAGGACGGTTGAATTACTATGAACAACTTTTTCAGTACCCGAAAGAGCCAAACGAAAAACATCTTCCATGGGCTCCCCCCAAAAACCGTTACCATAACCATAGCCTAGTTTACGGAAATAGTCGTCCACAATGACCGACTCATCGTCCCAGGTGCCGCTAGCTGAAACGATTCTTGAGGTGTTCAAATTAAAGGTTCCGGGAGGTTCGTCAAATATCCGAACACCAGCACGTTTCTCTGCCTCGGTCGGTAGATAACCTTTAGCAATAAGCTTTTCTTTAATTTGTCGGGAGTGCTTCCTCACATAATTATCTTCTTCTTTAAGGGCATTTACCATCTGCACCGCTTCATCTAAGAATTGGGTAAGTTGGGCAAACATTCCTTCTGCCGCAGAAGCGATTACAATATCAATTCGGGGCCTCCCCAACTCTGAAGAGGGGATGACCTCCACACCCACCACCTTGTCCCTTTCATCCCAAATTGGGCGTGTTCCCAGGAGATAAAAAATTTGTGATTCCAGAACTCCTTCGTGGCGCAGGGTTTCAGTGCCCCAAATAACAAAGGAAACTTTTTCGGGATACTTATTATGTTTCTTTAAATGCTCCGCAAGCATCTGGTCTGCTAGGCGCACCCCCAACTTCCAGGCAGCCTTTTTAGGCACTTTTGTAGGGTCTATCCCGAAGAAGTTTTTTCCGGTGGGAAGGGAGTCCGGATTACGTACAGGGTCATTGCCGGTTCCTGGTAGCACATAACCACCCCTTAAAGCACGCATTGTGCTTTCTAGTTCTCTATCGGCACTAATGACAATCCGTTTATCCAAATCCAGAGTTTTGACCTCTCTTTCTTTAGAGCTTAAGTTCTTTTCTACCTCTAAAATAGTTTCAATTGTAGAAGCCCTTAATTTAGGTTCCGGTGCCTTTCCAAAGGTATGCAGGCCATATGGCATATTTTGTCCCTTCATCTCCATTAGAAACTCCTCTAAACGATGGACCATTTCGTGATCAAGGCTCCCTTCTTTTCCCAAGTCATCAGATTCAAGCTCCTTTTCTAAACCCATCGCCAGAACTTTTCCCCAAACTTGTTCAAGATAGGCCTGCGCAAGCTCTTCGCTTTTGGAAAGAGCCGCATCGTGGTCGTTTATCAACTCAAAAAGCTCTGCGTATTCCTTGTACAAGCCACCTTTTTTCAAGGGTGGAACCATATGGTCCACAATCACTGCCATCCCTCGGCGCTTCGCAACTAAGCCTTCGCCCACCACATCCACGTTATAGGGGTATATATTTGGCAGGTCAGCGATTAACGCTTCAGGGGCATCTGATTCCACCAGACCAATGTCTTTACCAGACAACCATTCAAGAGTACCATGTGTACCTACATGTATTACCGCATCGGCCCCGAAACCATACCTTATCCAGGCATAAACACCACAATATTGGTGGGGAGGGGCAAGGTCCTTTGCATGATACAGCTTTTCAAGGTCTTGCCCCCAACCCCTTACCGGCTGGGGCAGCAGCACTACCTTGCCAAATAATACGGCTGGTACTACGAGAAAGGTTTTTCTGCCCTTCTTATAAAACATATGAACCGATTCACCGGGCTCCTTCCAGTCTTGGATGACCTCGTGCTGAAATTTAGGCGGATAACGGTCAAACCAACCCTTGTATTGAGCTAAAGGGACAAGAACCACCTGTCCTGCTTCAATCATTTCCTCAAGCTCACCTGGGGCATAAATGCCTATATTGCGTCCTCGTTTCTTAATGCTCTCAAGAATCCCCTCCGCTGTGATGGGAGACGTTCCCACATCATAGCCTTCCTCTTTCAACCTCCTTAAAATCCTTTCTAGGGAAGCTGAGACATTAAGATAACTGGCGCCCACGTTAGCCTTAGCAGGTGGATAGTTGTAGTACATGATTGCCACCTTCTTCTCTGCATTAGGCTTTTTCCTCAGCTCAATAAAGCGACCGATACGAGCTACGGCACACTGCACACGCTCTGGAATAGGTGTGGTTTTAACGACAGTAAAACCAAGCTGAGGGGCAAAGACTTTTTCCTGCGTGCCCACTACAATGGGCGCTACCAGGCCTGCAAGCTCTGGAACTGCAACTTGAAAAGTACCTTCAAAAAGAGAAAGTCCTGTAGCAGACTTGCGCCAGTCCTCTTCACTTCGGCCATATAGACTAATCAAATTAATAAAAGGAATATCTAAACGGGCTAAAGTCTTTGAGCTTTCAACATTGGCAAACTTGAACATAAAAGAAAGAGCCCCGTCAGGACGGCAACGACCATTTTCGTCTAAAGGGAGCTTTTCACACGCCAGAGTTGCCGGGTAACCAAAAATGGGTAGTGCATTTAATTGTGCCTTCTCCACTTCGGCAATTAAAGCGTCCAGAAGCCCAGTCTGATCCTGGTAGTAGTAGGAGCTGTAAAATGGTATTGCTACCCATGGCTTTCCTTCTTCATAAAACCCAGCTTTCTTGTACCATCTCTCGTATTCCTCGTAGCTTGTAAAGACCCTACCTTCTTCGCCATCAGGATGGTAGTAACCAAATGTGAGAGAAGGCTCTACAGGCTGATACGTTACATCTTCAAAGCCATACTCCGTAGCCAAAATATAACAAAACGCTTGATACTTATTACGCCAACCTTGAGCCCCCCAATACTTGCGTACCTCAACATCGAACTTCACCCCCATATTCTGATAAAATGAGGCCGGGGCTAAACTCTCTCCTACGGCAAAGACCTTTCCTTTTTGTGCAACCATTCGTACAAGGTCTATCTTGAATTCTTCTTCAAGCCTCTTGTCTATATTCTTGCTGTGGATATCAAGGATTAGTATGTCAACTCTCTCGAACTGAGACCTTTTAGTATCAATAAGGCCACTTTCAGGAACCAATGTAAAATTTACTTTGTCTTTTAACTCTGGAAATCTTTTCCAAAAATGTTTAATCGCCTTGGCGGTTGAGACAGTATCGTAATCCCCGACAAGACAAGCAACCTGCACGCCTTCGGCAGCACTCACAGAGAGACAAAACCACAAAAAGCTGCAAAGAAGCCTCGCTATTATCTTTTTACTCATCAAATGCCTCTTCTTCCGGGACATAAATAATCTGACCGTTATCCAAGCGATAAGCCGTCCCCAATCTTTCCCCTTGTCCGCTCATGGAACGGCCAGAGATTTTGTAGGCTTCAATTTTCTTGCCTTTTTTAACTATTATCTCTTTCTCCCCTTTAGTGTTAGTCTTGACTACGGTAAACTCCGAAGTAGGAGACAAAAAGTCCTGCATCCCGTAAACAGTAAAAAGCGCCAGCACAAGTGCTACAATAAATACCACAGAAACATCGAAAAGGTTAGCGACTCCTGAAAGTGGCTCTTCTTCAAAAAACCCTTCTCTACCTTTACGTGGTTTGAGTAATTTTCTCATAAGCTATACCCCTTTAAGATGAAGGCGAACTTCTATTTTTGCAAAGCTCGTTTAAAATCCATTCACCTAGATAATGAAGTTCTCTAATTTCTTCTCTCGCCCAGCGTTCCTGGATAACGGCCGTCCCATATGCTAGGGTACCGCAACCCAAACCAATGATGGTTGTGCTAAAAGCTACCACCATTTGACTTGCCATGCCTTCTAGGTTGCCAGCAGATAAAGAAGCAAGTGCAGAACCCATGGGTATAAGTGTTCCCAAAAGCCCCAGACTGGGTCCGACTCGGATAAGGAGGCGAGGTGAATCAAGAGTGTGCTTCAAGCCCTCTTCGTAAACCTGTGTTAGATACCCCACCTCTACTTCTGGAAAATCTTTAAGTTTGTATATGCGTTCAAAGACACTTTCCGAAAAGCGCTGCAAAGTTATGGGTAAAACCAAATTGTTGTTTAAAGCAGATTCTTTTAGTTGCTCCAGGCTTGTATTTTCCAGCCATTTTTCAATGTTAAAGCCTTGACGCTGCCTTCGTCTGATCAAAAACTGTGCTAGAAACTGGCCCTCTAAAAATAGAGCCCAGGCCACACAAAAACATAGCGCAAGCATGACCGGAAGGCGCATTAATGAAGCAAGCGCAAAAAGGCCACTTTCCAGCGTGCCAGTAAGGAAATTCATCTTTTGTCTTTTCTAAATTGAAACAAAACTCCAAAAAGTAACACCACAAAACAACCCAAACCAAGAAACCCCAGTTCAGGTTCTAACTGAAAGGCCTCAAGCTTTTTAACTAACATAAGCCTTTGGGCTTTTTCCCAAGATGCTAGAAAGCCGGGCAACACAGCACCCAATACTCCAAAAATCAAGAGCAATACGCCTGCGCTTTCAAGGTCATGTAAAGACATGGGCTTGGTTTGAAATAAAAGGAGAGAACCTATAACACATACTAAAAAACCAAAAATGATTGAGGACCAAAATATCGAAATATCAAACGAAATCAACATTTGGAATAGAAAAAGGGTCATGCTTGCCTGAACCAACAGAAATAAAACCCA